>JBBQSE010000009.1:0-47666 GCA_038214195.1 Planctomycetales bacterium | reverse complement strand
GGCAAAGCCGGTGATCGTCGTGCCGGAGTCGTCTGGCATACGCAGGGATCTGGCAAGAGCTTTTCGATGCTGTTCTATGCGGCTCGGGTGATACGCTCCCTTGCCATGCGGAACCCGACAATCGTGGTGCTGACTGACCGGAACGATCTGGACGATCAGCTTTTCGGCCAGTTTCAGAGATGCTCAGAACTGCTGAATCAGACGCCAGTGCAGGCGAGGGATCGTGAGCATCTGCGCGAACTGCTGAAGGTGGCCAGCGGTGGTGTGATCTTCACCACGATTCAGAAGTTCATGCCGGACAAGGGCGAGAAGATGCTGCCGTTATCGGAGCGGCGGAACATCATTGTAATCGCTGACGAAGCGCACCGCAGTCAGTATGACCTGATCGATGGCCTGGCTCGCAATCTGCGCGATGCCTTGCCACATGCGTCGTTCATCGGATTCACGGGAACACCGATCGAGCAAAACGACGCGAACACTCGCGCGATTTTCGGGGATTACATCAGCATTTATGACATCCAGCGAGCGGTCACCGATGGTGCGACGGTTCCGATCTACTATGAAAGCCGTATTGCGAAGCTGGGATTGAATATCGCAGCACTGCCCAGACTGGATGCGGAATTCGACGAGATCACCGAAGGAGAAGAGCAGACCAGTCGCGAAAAGCTTAAGTCGAAGTGGGCGGCTCTGGAAGCTCTGGTGGGCGATCCTAAGCGAATCAAGCTGATTGCAGCGGATCTGATTGAGCATTTCGAAAAGCGTCTTGAAGCGATGGAAGGCAAAGCGATGGTGGTGTGCATGAGTCGCCGCATTTGCGTAGACTTGCACAATGCTCTGATCGAATTGAGACCGGACTGGGCCAGTGCGCTGGATGACGACGCGGAAGGCGAAAAGGGCAAGAATTGTGTCGTGAAAGTGGTGATGACCGGCAGTGCTGACGATGGGCCGGACTGGCAGCCGCATATCCGGAATAAGCTAAAACGCCGGGATCTCGCGACTCGATTCAAGGACAGCAAAGATCCGTTTCGGATTGTGATCGTCCGGGACATGTGGTTGACGGGATTCGATGCGCCGTGTCTGCACACGATGTATGCCGACAAGCCAATGCAGGGTCATGGTCTGATGCAGGCCATCGCGCGTGTGAATCGTGTTTTCCGTGACAAACCTGGTGGTTTGATCGTGGATTACCTCGGCCTTGCCGATCAGTTGAGAGACGCGCTGGCGACGTACACCGATAGCGGTGGCACGGGTTCACCGAGCTTTGATGCGGCTCAGGCAATTGCCGTCCTGCTGGAGAAATACGAGGTCGCATGCGACATTTTGCATGGGTTCGACTGGAATCTGTGGACAACCGGGACAGGGTCGCAGAAGCTGAGTCTGATTCCAGCGGCGCAGGAGCACGTCCTGGAGCAAGAAGACGGCAAGAAACGCTTCATCCAGGTGGTGACGGAATTGTCGCGGGCATTTGCCTTGTGCGCGGCCAGCGACGAAGCGACTGAAATTCGCGACGACGTGGCGTTTTTGCAGACGGTTCAGGCGGCGCTCACCAAACAGTCATCAGGCAGCCGGAAGTCACCGGAAGATCTGGATGCTGCGGTACGGCAATTGGTGTCGAAGGCCATCGTGGCGGACGGGCAGATTATCGACGTGTTCACTGCCGCCGGTCTGAAGCGCCCGGATATCAGCATCCTGTCAGATCAGTTCCTCGCTGAAGTTCGAGGGTTAAAGCACAAGAACGTGGCGGCAGAACTGCTGGAGAAGCTGCTGAAGGATGAGATCAAAGTCCGATCGAAACGCAACCTGGTTCAGTCGCAGTTGTTTTCCGACAAGTTGAAGAAAACTCTGAACGCCTACCACAACCGCGCGATCGCCACGCACGAAGTGATCGAAGAACTGATCCGGCTGGCGAAGGAAATGGAGGCAGCCGCAAAGCGTGGTGAAGATCTTGGCCTGACTGACGACGAAATCGCCTTCTACGATGCCTTGGCTGCGAACGAGTCCGCCATCTTGGCAATGGGTGACGACAAACTGAAGGTGATCGCTGCTGAATTGATCAAAATGGTCCGCAAGAGCGTGACGATCGACTGGAATCTGCGAGACGGTGCGAGAGCCAAGATCCGCGTGATCGTAAAACGCATCCTGAACAAATGGGGTTATCCGCCAGACTTGCAGGACGAAGCTGTGAAAACGGTCCTGCAGCAGGCGGAACTGCTTTGTGCGGACTGGTCCGAAGTGCTTGTATAAGCCACCAGCCGCCGGGCGTGCCACACCCGGCAGCTGAATTCCTATGATGGCAGGTTGTCAAAGACCAGTATTCAGCAGCAGCTTGTCAGGTCCGCAGCCCAGCCGGTAGTATGAGCTTTTTCAAGGTTGTCGTCTGTGGCTCGCTGTACGCTTGGGCGCGCGAGCTCGCGAAAGGCGAATATTCGCAATGCGTTCCAGCATCTCTCAATGCAGTCTGATTGTTCTGCTGCTCTCTACGGCCACTGGCGTTGCGCAAACCTCCGTCAACGCTGACGCCGAAGCGTTGTTTGTGCGTCGCATTGCTCCGTTGCTGCAGGAAAAATGCGTCGCGTGCCATGGCCAGGATGAGTCTGACTTGCAGGGCGGGCTGGATCTGCGATCTTCGCTCGCCGCACTGAAAGGCGGGGATTCTGCGTCACCATCAATCGTCGCCGGGAAACCAGACGAGAGCCCGCTGTTTCTGGCGGCGTTCCGCTCAGACGACACGTGGTCACCGATGCCTCCGAAGGAAGCCGACCAACTCAACCCGGAACAAATAGTCTGGATCAGGGACTGGATCGCCGCTGGGGCACCGTGGCCGGACAAGGCACGGATAGATGCTATTTCGAAATCAAATCTCGAGAACTGGTCCGCCGAAGATGGCACTCCGGTGAAGACTTCAGGAGGTCTTTCGCCGGACTGGACGAATCGCAGGTACAAGCCGGAAGGATTATGGGCCTATCGTGCAGTGACCAAACCCGAGCTTGCTGAATTTGGTGCGGCGGCGATCGACGCGCTGATAGAAAAGCAGATGCCGACTGACGTCATTCCCGCACCGCCCGCTGACGCACGCACGTTCATTCGGC
Source organism: Planctomycetales bacterium (assembly GCA_038214195.1). Taxonomy (GTDB): domain Bacteria; phylum Planctomycetota; class Planctomycetia; order Planctomycetales; family Planctomycetaceae; genus SXXK01. The sequence continues at coordinate 44,577 of JBBQSE010000009.1, read as the reverse complement.
GGGCGAGTTTCGATCTGACAGGTCTGCCGCCAACACCGGATGCAATCTCTGCCTTTGAAGATGTGTTTGCAGCCGATCCCGATGTCGCTGTTGCCAAACTCGTCGATCGCCTGCTGGAAAGTCCGCACTATGGCGAGCGCATGGCACAGCACTGGCTGGACGTGGTGCGCTATGCCGATTCGTCCGGCTTTGCCAATGACTTTGCTCGCGGCAATGCCTGGCGCTATCGCGACTACGTCATCAGGGCGTTCAACAGCGACAAGCCCTACGATCAATTCGTGCGCGAACAGATTGCGGGCGATGAGATCGATCCGAGCGATCCTGAGAAAATTATTGCCACCGGTTTTCTGCGAATGGGGCCGTGGGAACTGACAGGGATGGAAGTCGCGAAGATCGCTCGTCAACGTTTCCTCGATGATGTCACCAACAGCGTCGGTGAGACATTCCTGTCGCACTCGCTGCAATGCGCCCGCTGCCACGATCACAAATTCGATCCAATCCCGACGCAGGATTACTATGGCGTTCAGGCTGTGTTCGCGACGACTCAACTGGCGGAACGGGAAGCCGCGTTTCTGCCAACGGAGAACACTTCCGGCTTTGACGAACGAAAATATCTGCGTCAAAGTCGCGCCGATCATTCGGCGACGCTGCAGCGTCTGGATGAAATATCTCTGAAAGCCGCCGAGGCGTGGTTCGTCGAGCAGCAGCGTGATCCCTCAAAATGGCAGGCGGCGCTGGAGCAGGCCGAACAACAATCGGCGGGCCGATCATTTGTCGCGGCGCGGACTATTCTCCTCCGGCAAGCAGTGCCCGAGGATGAGTTTCCTCCCAAAATGCTCGGGTGGACACCTGAAGAAATTGGCCTCGAACGTATCGCCAGAAAGGGTCTCGAACGTATCGAATGGGAGATGGATCGCTATCAGCCGTTTGCGCTCGCAGTTTACAATGGCCGCACACCGAACGTTTCGAGCGTCACCGCGCCGGTTCGCGTTCCCGGCAATCGTATGCAGGAGGGCGAACTGGAAGAAACCTGCATACTTACCGGAGGCGATCCATTTTCCTCCGGGACAAAAGTGCTACCCAGCGTCCTCAGTGTGCTTGCTTCCGTGCAAACCACAACGATTCCCGACGCCATTGAAGGACGTCGTAAAGCATTCGCCGAATGGGTGGCCAGCGCGGAGAATCCGCTTACGACGCGATCGATCATGAACCGTGTCTGGATGTGGCATTTCAACCAACCCATTGCCGGCAATCCCAACAACTTTGGCAGCACCGGAAAACGTCCCACGCATCCCGAACTGCTGGACTGGCTTGCGGCAACGTTTGTCGAACAGGGCTGGTCCTTCAAATCGATGCATCGCCTGATCATGACCAGTGCCGCATACCGTCGCAGCGCGCAGCATCCCGATTTGAAAACGTTGGCCGAACACGATCCGTCCGGCACCAGTTACGCCGTTTTCAAACCGCGCCGATTGACTGCGGAGGAATTGCGTGACGCGATGCTGACGGCGACCGGGGAATTGAATCCCACTCTTGGCGGAATCCCAAACCGGCCCGAAATCAATCTTGAAGCCGCTCTGCAACCGCGTCAGGTCATGGGGACGTTTGCCGAAGCCTGGACGCCCAATCCATTGCCGGAACAGCGCCATCGCCGCTCGATTTACGCATTGAAACTTCGAGGACTCAGCGATCCCATGCTGGAAGTCTTCAACGCTCCCGCGCCGGATTTTTCCTGTGAACGCCGCGAAACAAGCAACGTGACGCCGCAAGTCTTTGCACTATTCAATGGTCAGGCCAGCCACGCGCGTGCGCTGGCACTTGCCGCCCGAGTCACAAAGGAAACGGCTACCGACGAGCAGGCGATTGTCCGTTGTTTCGAGCTGACTCTGGGACGCCCGCCGCAGGCAAACGAACTTGCCGCTTGCCTTGATCATTGGCGTGAGATGGAAAAAGTTCAGGCCCAGGTCACCCTCGTCTCAGCCCCGCCGCCGGTTGAAATCCTACGTGACGCCGTTGAGGAAAATACCGGCGGCAGATTTTCCTTCACCGAGCATCTGCCTTCCAACGCGGAATTCGTTCCTGATCTGCAGGCCGGCGATGTCGATGTCCGCACCCGCGCTCTCGCCGATGTCTGCCTTGTGCTGTTTAATACAAATGAGTTTGCTTATGTGTACTGATTCTCGCACTGTCCCTTCTCCCCATGGCAAGGGGGAGAAGGTGGCCGAAGGCCGGATGAGGGGGCCGTGGGTGAACATCGTAAATTCAAAAGACGGTCGCTCACGTCCCCCTCACCCTGGCCCTCTCCCCCCCCCGAGGATTACGTCAGAAGTTGGATGAATAAAAGCGGGGGGAGAGGGAACAATCGTGCCACGTTTCGGTTTCGGTTCAACAACACAGTGACATCCAGCATCGAAGTCGAGAATGATCACTTGCAGAGAGCCCCACATGTTTTCGCAAAACCACAACTTTACCACGCACCGCCGCGAGTTCATCTACAGTCTCGGTGCCAGCTTCGGCAGCGTGGCGTTGTCCGCTTTGCTTGTCGCTGAAGCCCGCGCCGAGCAGAAGACAAACCCGCTCGCGGCGAAAGATGCGCATTTCCCGGCGAAGGCGAAGAACTGCATTTTTCTGATGATGGAAGGCGGCCCGTCGCACATCGATACGTTTGACCCAAAACCGGCACTTGAAACACTGCACTTGAAGGAATTTACCCGCGAGGGCAAACAGAAGTCGGCAATGGAAAGCGGCAAGCGCTACTACGTGAAAAGCCCTTTCAAGTTCATCAAAGCCGGTCAGAGCGGCGCGGACATGGCGGAAAACTGGTCGCATCTGGCTGGTGTGGCCGACGAGATCTGCTTCTTTCGCGGATGCCAGGTGGACAGCGTGAATCACCCAACGGCAATGTATCAAATGAACTGTGGCAATCGTTTCGGCGGAGATCCCGGACTCGGAGCGTGGGTCAACTATGGTCTCGGCACATTGAACCAAGACCTGCCAGGATTCATCGTGCTGCCTGAAGTCAGTTATCCTCAGGGCGGAGCCGCGAACTGGAGCAATGGGTTTCTGCCCACCCAGTTCCAGGGAACCGCGCTGCGTTCCAAAGGATCGCCGATTCTGGATCTCAATCCACCGCAAGGCATCACGCTGGAGCATCAACGCAGGAATCTGGACCTCATCGCCACGCTGAATCGAACACACGCAGAACAACACGCATGGCACGACGAACTAACGGCTCGGATGGACAATTATGAACTTGCCTTCCGCATGCAGATGCAGGTGCCTGAGTTGCTGGATCTTTCAAAGGAAGACGCCAGCACTCAGAAGATGTACGGCATCGGACAGGACGGCACCGACAACTTTGGTCGCAAGTGCCTGCTTGCCCGAAAACTTGTCGAAGACGGCGTGCGTTTTGTGCAACTCTACAACGGTTCGTGGGACAGCCACGATTACATCGAGAGGGCTCATGGTCAACTTGTTCACGCCGTCGATCAACCGATTGCCGCTCTGATTTCTGATCTGAAACAACGCGGCCTGCTGGAAAGCACGCTCATTGTCTGGTGCGGCGAATTCGGGCGTACGCCCGATAACGGCGTTCGTCAGGGCACGGCTTATGGTCGAGACCACAACCCAAACGCGATGACAATCTGGCTTGCTGGCGGTGGCTGCAATGCCGGTCACACGATCGGTGCCACAGACGAACTTGGCATGACGGCCATCGAAGAAGTCCATCACGTCCGCGACCTGCACGTCACGTTGCTCCGTCTCCTCGGCCTTGACGACAACAAACTGACCTTTTACCACGCCGGCCGCTTCAAGCAGTTGAGCCAATTCGGCGGATCAGTGATCAACGATCTGTTGACGTGACGCTGCAACCCCAAGAATTTGTAAGTCGGAATGGCCATTGGTTGGCTCGGCAGGCGTGTTGCAATTATGCAACATGCCGATAACGGCCTGCCTGTTGGCACAATCCGCCATCGAATTATTCTTGCGGCGTCTTTTTTTCTTTTGAAACATGTGTCAGCCTCGTGTACGGTCAAGACTTCGATTGCTGTTGCACACAAATGTGCTGACTCTGTCCTATGACGAATTTTGGAGGTCTTCTCAGATGCGAAGCGTATTATCAATTTTGGCTGTGACTCTTCTGTGCAATGTTCTGGCTCCTCAGAGTGTTGAAGCTGGACTGTTCGGTTGCTTTAGAAGCCAATCCTGCTGCCCGGAGCCCTGCTGTGAGCCAGTACCGGTCTGTTGTACACCAGCACCGATTTACTGTAGGCCAGTGCCAGTTTGCTGCACCATTCCTGAGCCATACTGTGCTCCCGACCCTTGCTGTGCGCCGTGCCATCAGCGTCGTCGTTGTCTGCTCGGCGGCTTGTTTAAGTGTTTCCGACATGACGACTGCTGCGAGCCCTGCTGTCCGGTTCCTGAGCCCTGCTGTGCTCCAGCTCCGAGCCGTTGTTGCGGTTGGTAACACTGCGGCAGGAAACTCGATCAAATGTAAAGGCCGATGATTCTGTCTCGGCCTTTTTTCATGCGCAGCCAACGCTGGCAACCCGCTGTGGTGGTGAGCCCGATCTGACGACAGATCGGGCGACGAGTCGTGAATTCTATTCGCAATCTGGAACAGGATGTCCGTCGGCATCGGAGACAAGCTGACGTTTTGCGTTTAATATGAAACGATATGCACGCTCGAATCCTGCGTGAGCACTTTCACGCGGCGAGCGGAACGCACCAGACTAATTGAAAAACGGGTGAGCCATGACTCAGGCAATTGTTGATCCAGGCGAACTCCGCCGATTCGCGCAGATGCTGCGGCGATTCAATGAAGAGCTTACAGAAAAAACCGCTGCGGTCGCGGGCCAGTTGAGTCATCTTGGTCAGACATGGCGTGACCAGGAACACTTACGGTTCTCGGAAGAGTTCGTCGCCAACATGAAGGCACTCGGACGGTTTGCCGAATCCAATGAGCAGTTTATTCCCTATCTGCTGCGGAAAGCTCAACTGGTGGAAGAGTACTTACAGCAGCAGTAATGTGACTGTGCCAGGTTGTCACAGCACCTGTGCAGAATCAAAGCTGCTGGCTTGCTCAACAAGCTCAAGAGACAGGCGAATGCCTACCAGCGAAACAGACTGGTTCCCCAGGTCAGGCCAGCTCCAAAGCCGCACATGACTACCAGGTCACCGCGCTTGATGCGGCCTTCCCTGTTTGCTTCGTCCAGGGCAATTGGGATCGATGCGGCAGAGGTGTTTCCCACGCGATCCAGATTGTTGTAGACCTTGTAACGGGGAATGCGCAGGACTTTCATCGCATGATCAATGATGCGAATATTCGCCTGATGCAGCACAAACAGACTCACGTCTTCCGACCTGACGCCAGCGTTCTCCAGCACAATTTCAATGGACTGGGTGACGGTCTCAATAGCCCATTTGAAAACATTGCGACCGTCCATTCTGAGGAAGTGGTCCCCAGCGGCGACAAGTTCCGGAGTAAGCGGTAATGTCACTCCACCGGCGGGACGATCCAGCATGGTTCCACCGGCACCGTCAGCTCCCAGTTGATAACAGACCAGGCCCTGGTCCGCTTCGCCTGCTTCCAAAATTACCGCACCCGCGCCGTCTCCGAACAATGGTGCCGTTCGCTGATCGTTGGGTTGCACAATTCGACTGTTCACATCGGCACCAATGACCAGTGCCAACCGTGAATTTCCAGTCGCGATGAATTGAGCACCGGTCGCCAGGGCGTACATGAAGCCTGAACATGCGGCCTGTATGTCCATCGCCGGCGCATCAAGTTTCAACTTGTTCTGAACGAGACAAGCCGTGGATGGGCAAGTGAAGTCAGGCGTGAACGTGCCCACAATGACCAAATCAATGTCTGCTGGTGAGACTTTTGCGGCGGCGATGGCACGTCGCGCGGCCTCAACCGCCAGATCGCTGGTCGATTCTGATTCGGACGCGATCCGTCGCTGCAGGATTCCCGTGCGGCGTTCAATCCAGCCGGGTTCAAAACCGTACCGAGCTTCTAGTTCGTCATTTGTGACGACGTGCGAAGGAACGTACGACCCGATTGAGCGAATACCAAATCCTGTCAGTCGCTGAACACGGTTTGATCGCCGAAACAGGATGCTGTCGTGGTCGGTCGCAGATGGTCGAGCAACATTGGGCTGCAATTCGTCTCGAACCTTCCGAACATCAATGGTAGCTTCAACAGCGATGGAGGTTTCGCTGACGGACATCACTTCACTCGCGGGCGAATTCATCGGATAGCTTTTTCAAACGCCGGACAAAGCGCCCGGAGACGGAATCTGGAAGCACGTGATTTCATAGCAGTGAATCTCAAGTCCTGTACCCACGGGCCTTAAGATCGCCTTACTTACCCAGCTTTCGTTCCGCAGAAAGTCTAGTCGGTTGATCGGGGAATTGAAACCTCGGACCAGTTCCAGATCAAAATTATAGTGCGTCCTCCCAATGGAAGCGGGAAAACATGTTTGCGAAAACACTGACGGTTACGTGACTCGGGCGCGGCAGGATTTGCAGGAACACGAAAATTTGCGGCATTTCAAGTTGCCTTCACTGCTCGCACAATCCGCAGTTTGAGACGATTCGGACGCTGATGACGGATTGAAAAGCTCCAGATCATAATCTCTGCGGGGAGAAAGTTTCCGGTGACCGAAAAAAGTAGTGCGAAGGATGCCTGTACGTATCTTCCTTTGCCTCAGGATTCTCTTTGTCAGGATGACAACCATGAAATACTTGATTCCAGTGCCAGTGTTTGTCGTGGCGCTGCTCGTCGGCCAGGTCTCCTGCAATGCTCAACCTCCGGCCCCTCAGCAACCGTCTCCCCAGGACGGTGCCAGCATTGTCACGGCGAGTCAATATTCCAGCCAGGGATCACAAAATTCGCTGATTCCCAGCAAGAATTCATTGCGCAAATTCTCGCCCATTCACACCGGCGAATCGCTGATGCCGGAGGATGCCTTCAATGGCTACTCACAAATGCGGCCATATCCGGATCTGGGAGCCCCCGGATCTGCCGGCAACGGGTTTCATCACTTTCCGTTGCCCTTCGACAAGTACAACTCGTGGTATCGACCCCGCGCTGCAACCCTGACACAGTATCAGCGTTGCGAACCGGCACCATTTCGTCCTCGAGGTTTCGGAAACCTGTTCGCACGACCCTGCGATGGCTTCCGCATGGAATATGAGCCGTACTCGCTCGGCGACGAGAACTCAAAATACGGCCCTGCCTATTTCGGCCACATGCCAAATCCGCAATGCAACGACCACTGCACGCACTGTGGTCGAGGCCAGGATCAGTGCGACTGCCAGTAGCTCAGGCAGACTGCCTTTCGGCACCGGACCTCCAACCGCTGCTTCCCGCAGTTTACGGCGTCCCTGTATCCCCGAATATGAGACTGACCAAAACACGGGCCGAACGTGATCACGGGCTCAGGCGTCTTGTGATTAGACTCACACGCTCTTTGAACCCCGTTTTTGTGTCCGAACTGCAGAGTATCCCAACGTGTATCGAGTACTGATTACCGACAGTTTGTCCAAGGCTGGCCTGAAAATTCTGGAGCAGACTGAGGGTATCGAAGTCGTCGTTAAAAGTGGTCTGACGCCCGACCAGGTGCGTGAAGAGCTGAAGTCTGCGGATGGGATAATCATTCGCAGCGGCACCACGCTGACGGCCGAGATTCTGGAAGGCCAGGATCGTCTGAAATGCATTGCGCGAGCTGGTGTTGGTGTGGATAACATCAATTTGGAGGCGGCGACTCGAGCTGGCGTGCTCGTGATGAACACGCCGACCGGAAACACCGTCAGCACGGCGGAGCATACGTTTGCCATGATGCTGGCATTGTCCCGAAACATTGGCCCTGCTCATGCCAGCATGAAGTCCGGGAAGTGGGATCGAAAATCTTTCCAGGGAACACAGCTCGCTGGAAAAACGCTGGCAGTGGTTGGCCTTGGCCGGATTGGCTTGAGTGTCGCTCGCCGCGCGGTGGCCTTTGACATGACCGTCGTCGGCTACGATCCCTTCTTCTCAGAGGAGAAGGCCAAAGAGTACGGCATCGAATTGTTTCGCGACGTCGATGACATTGTCGGTCGTTGCGACTATCTGACCGTCCACACACCGCTCACGGACGAAACGCGCGGCATCATCAATGCGGCACGTATGGCGAAGATGAAGAAGGGCGTGCGAATCATCAATTGCGCCCGCGGCGGCATTGTCGATGAAAAAGATCTGGCTGATGCAATCGAATCCGGTCACGTCGCCGGGGCGGCGCTGGATGTATTTGTGGAGGAACCGCCGAAGGATCGTCGACTCGTTGATCTTCCTCAAGTGCTGGCGACGCCGCATTTGGGAGCATCCACGGAAGAAGCCCAGGAAATGGTCGCGGTAGAGGCGGCGGAAATTGTCGTCGGGTTTCTCAAACGCAACGAAATTCGCTGCGCGGTTAATATGGCCCCGGTCTCGGCGGCGGAAATGCATGACCTGAAACACTATCTCAATCTCAGTTATCGTCTTGGTTTACTTTCAGCTCAGATGATTAAAGGCCAGAACCTAAAAAGTGCGGAGGTCATATATCGCGGCGAAGCGGCGAGCAAGAAAACTCGCCTGCTGACAAATGCGCTGACTGCTGGATTGCTGGAAGCCGCTCTGAACGAAAGCGTTAACATCATTAATGCCACGTCCGTCGCGCAGTCTCGGGGGATTCATATTCTGGAGTCCGCCAGCGGCGAATGCGAAAACTTCGCGTCCATGGTTTCCGTTGTCCTGACAACTGATCAGGGAACATTCGAAGCGTCGGGCACGATCTTTGGCAATCAGTTCCTGCGACTTGTCCGGCTGAATGAATTCCACTTCGAAGCGTATCTTGACGGACTGCTGCTGATTTACCGCCACCGGGACGTGCCGGGCCTGATTGGCTTTATCGGAACCACCTTTGGCGAACACAACATCAACATCGCCCAAATGGCACTGGGCCGGAAGCAGGATCGCCCAGGCGGCGCGTCTGTCGCGGTGCTGAATCTCGACAGCGAACCGTCAGCGGACGCAATTCAGAAAATCAAGAGCCATAAAGAAGTCACCGGCGTCGATATTGTGCGCCTTCCGCCAGCCGGAGCGCCTTTGCCGTGGCTGACGGCGTCTTAGCGCAGTCCGGGGCTTTGAACTTGTTCCGGGGCTCCAGCCTCGGAACACACTGTCCGGACGCTCCTGCCTCCGGGGGCGTTTGCGACTTGTCGGGCGATGTTGAACAGTAATGAGTTTGTGTTTTTGGGAATTAAAATCCCGTCGGACGGCGCAAGAACAATGAGTCTGTGGCGGTAGGAGCCTCCACGGCAAATGTTTCAGAGCTGGAGCCCTAGATCGAGCAAGTCTTGATGGCAACCAGGATGCCTAACCCACGTGCAGTTCTGTGAATCCCGAAAAACTCTGGGAAATCGGGATCGAATGCCACCCAGTCGAATCCTACACTATGCAAATCTCGGCGACTTCGGTCGCTATCCATTTGAACACTGAAAAATGAAAGTCAAGACGTTGGCTACCGTAGAAAAAGCGACTCAAACGATTAACGGAGCCCAGATCCTGATCGAGATGCTCGTTCGACTGGGGACAAAGATCATCTACGCCTATCCCGGCGGATGCAGCATGCCGCTTCATCAGGCATTGCGAGAACAGCGCGACAACATCCGCACGATTCTGCCTCGGCACGAACAGGGCGGCTCCTTTGCCGCGCAGGGGATTGCCAGATCGACTGGCGAAGTTGGTGTCTGCATGGCGACCAGCGGACCTGGAGCGACCAACCTGGTCACAGGAATCGCGGACGCCAAACTCGACAGCATTCCATTGGTCGCGATTACCGGACAAGTGCCGCAGGCGATGATTGGCAGCGACGCGTTCCAGGAAACGCCGATGGTGGAAGTCTGCCGCGCGATCACAAAGCATCACTACTTAATCACGGATATTCGCGACGTCGCACGGATCGTGAAGGAAGCGTTTCACATTGCATCGACGGGACGCCCTGGTCCTGTTCTGATCGATGTTCCCAAAGATATCCAGCTGGAATCGATCCCGCTGAGTGAAGTAGATTTCGATCCACCGATGAATCTTCCCGGCTATCATCCCGAAGTGCGTCCGGTGGCTCCGGAGCAGATTCGTCAGGTGCTGGCTGCAATTCGTCGATCTCGCAGACCAGTGCTGTACGTCGGTGGCGGCTGCATTCAAAGCGAGGCGGCGGAGGAATTGACAAAGTTCGCGCTGCGAACAGGCATTCCTGTCACCATGACCGTGATGGGACTGGGCACGTTCCCCGGAACGCATCCACAGTCACTGCACATGCTGGGTATGCATGGAACCGTGTACGCAAACTACGCAGTGGATCAGGCGGATCTGTTGCTGGCGTTTGGAGTGCGGTTCGACGATCGCGTGACAGGCAAGCTCGAAGAATTCGCGAAGCATGGCAAGATTGTGCATGTCGATATCGATCCTTCTGAGATCAACAAGAACAAAGAAGCCCACATCCCGATTCACGCCGACGTCCGCGAGACACTGGTTGCGCTTAATGCGGCGCTGGACGACGCAGACATTCCGGATTTGACGGAATGGCATCACATGATTGGGGAATGGAAAACCAAATTCCCGCTGGCATACTCCGACGCGGGCGATGCGATTCTGCAGCAGTATGCGATCGAAGAACTGTGGCGACAAACGCAGAAAATGGATTGCTATGTGGCAGTTGGTGTTGGTCAGCATCAGATGTGGGCGGCACAGTTTTACAAGTTCAACAAGCCGCGGCGCTGGTTAAGCAGTTCAGGTCTGGGAACGATGGGCTTCGGTCTGCCAGCTGCGATGGGAGTTCAGTCTGCTCATCCGGATTCACTCGTGATTGATATCGACGGCGATGGTTCGTTTCAGATGAATATCCAGGAACTGGGTACTCTCTTCTGCGAAAATCTGCCGGTAAAGATCCTGTTGCTGAACAATCAGCATCTGGGAATGGTGGTCCAGTGGGAAGACCGGTTTAATTCGGGTCGCCGCGCCCACACATACCTTGGCCCTTCGGACCATCCAGAAGCACTCGGTGAAGGTGATGGCACGATGCCGACTGACACTTATCCGAGCTTCGTGGGCATCGCCCAGGGGTACGGCATCAAGGCGCGTCAGGTTCGCAGCAAGGCGGAGTACCCGAAGGCTCTGGCCGAAATGATCAGCCACAAGGGACCCTACCTGCTGGACGTCATCTGTCCGTATCAGGAACATGTGCTTCCGATGATTCCAGGCGGAAAGACAGTCCGTGACATTATCGTTGAGTAAGTAAATCGGCGAGTCGTTCAGACGTGGGCCTTGCTGGAGGAACAGCACATTCGCATTTCCATCGTCAGGCACTGCGCGCTCAAGGCCCGTCGGGGAGCACCAGAATGCGCGCGTTGCGGATGTCGAGCTTTGGCGGGGGATTCACACGCTCCAGCGACAACAGCAGTCCCAGTCGACCGGGGCGCAGTTCTGAAATCTGAGTTGTACTCACGGACTTCCCGTTCAGCCGGATGGAAAGTTTCTGGCCATCGACCAGGATTTCGACATCGTTCCAGCCAGGGCCGTTTGTTGATGGTATCGCAGTGCCTTGCGCCAGCGTTTTGACGACAGGCAGCGTCGCAATTTGTCCAAAGGCTGAACTGTCCAGGGTGACGAGAAAGCAATCCAGATTCTGATCGCGGGAGGCACCAAGAATCAGCAGCGCGGATGTTGTCTGCGACGACACCTGCATGCGAATGACGTATCGACCGGGTTCGCGAATCGTTTCGATGATCCCCAGCACGCCATTGGCTGGCTTCACATCCAGCTTGATATGATCGTCCGACAGCGTCCAGAGTGACCGTCCGCTGTCGGGCAAACCGGTCGCGGGATTGCCGGATTGCAGATAGCTGAACGATTCTTTGGCGGTGAAGAGCGAAACAAACTGCCATCGATTCAGAATCCGATTCAGTTCCTGAATCTTAAGGTCCTCTGCGGCACTCGTGTCTTTTGACAATTCGTCGGACAACGCCACGACCTGCTGCACATCATCAGCAAGCTGCCTCGCAAATGTTCCTCGATCGGTCTTTTTCAGCAACGTCACCGCAGGCTGCAGGAAAAGAAAGACATCGGCGAACTGGGTCTTCTTCGCCGCCACCCCCGCAAGTCGCAGGCTGTGTTCGATGATCAGATCGTGATGAGCAGCGTCTGTGGTTCCAGGGCGAAACTCGGTCATCAGCACCTTTGCTGCTGGCAGTTCATCGATCTTATATCGTTCCGACCGGCGTCGATTGATATTCAACGCGACATCAGTTGCCTTGCATTTTTCCGCAGTCTCCTCCGCCAAATTCAACAACGCGAAGTCCGAAGCACCCGGTGCCTGCCCTTCAGAGCGATCAAGCAACTGACGCGCCAGCAGAGCCCGATCACTCGCCGATTTTGCCTGGGCCATTTCTCGCTTGTAAAGTTCTCTCAATTCTTTTTCGGCATCAGCGATCTCGGCATCTGTCGGGACAAGAGTTGCCGGCGCTGTTCCTTCGACGTTGACAATAATCAGGGTTTCGGTCGTTGAACCCGGCGCAATGTTTAGCTCTGTCAGGATCGGCTCGATCTTTAATCGAATCTCATACCGCCCCGACGCTGCCGGAGGCACCTGCCATCTCAGCGTGGCGGCGCGTTGATCAATGACGATTCCCGATGGCGAGCCTTCCATGACGCGCAATCGCAGAACTCGCCCAATTCCGTGCTTTGGACGGTCAGTAAGTTTCAACTCAAACTCTTCGCCAGCCTTTGCGGTCTGTTCGCCGAAACCGGGGAACGACAGTGTTAACGATACGGGCAAAACGACGAGCGTAATCGACCCTGTGGCGAGTACGTCATTTGTTCGCGTGTTGCAGAGTTCGACCGTGACCACGTGACGGCCCGCGTCGTCATCTGCCGGCAGCCATTTGAACAATCCCGTCACGGGATGAACGGACATCCCCGGCTGTTCATCTTTGCCAAGTCGATAGGTCAGTCCGGATCCGTCCGGAACCAGCGGTGTCGCCGCCATGGGAACTTCGATTGACTCTCCGGTCAGAGATCGCAGCGGCTGTGTTTGAGGCATTGTGTACTGGATCGGCACCGTCTCGACGTTCACGCGGAACGTGAGTTCGGCGACGACGCTGATTGTGTCGTTGTGCTTGAATACATATTCAATCGGGATCGAGTATCTCTGGGGCGATTGATCCCTGGGCACCGCCCAGAGCAGGATGCCCGTTTGCGGATCAATCGAGATACCTGCGGGCGAATCCTTGCCCAGCTGAAACTGCAGTGAGCCTGTCGTCACAGCCGCCGGCGGTGTTCCGTCAAATTCCGGCTGGAAAGTGACAGCGGTTCCGGCGAGTGCGACAACAGGGTTCACAGGCTTCAACTTGGCGGTGGGAATGACCACAGCCGGGGGTATCTTGACGTTCGTGTCAGGTTTTATCGGCGAAGGCACGGGATCTGAATTGCGATTGACAAGAATGAAAAGCCCGACGAGCGCGGCGGCCGCTCCACCTGCTGCCAGGGCCATTGTCTGCGCCGTGCGGTTTTCTCTGACGGCCATATTTCGGGGATTGCCTGAATGTCGTTCAACCTCCGGCAGTCCCGGGATCGTGGACGAGAGCGACTGGTCCTGCCCGCCAGCGGTTGTCAGCATCAGATCGACGGCCGCACCGGAATCCATTTCTTTCAGGAATTGACGATAGCCCAGGTCCTGGACGTCCACCTCGCTTGCCGAAGTTTCCACCACGAAACCGGGGTCTTCCAGACCGGCATCGAGCATTGCTTTCCGCAATGATTCCTGCGTTAACTTTGCACTGAACGGAGCCAGAGCGTTCACAACCTCTGCCGCTGTTTGAAATCGTCCGTCAGGATCTCGCAGAGTCATGCGCCGCAGGATGCCGTCAACCACGTCCGGTATGTCCACACGCACCGACTTTGCGGAAGGCGCATCCCTGGAACATCTGGCCATCAGCACCTGTAGAGGATTGTCGCCGGGAAATGGAACGCGTCCCGTGAGCAATCGAAAGAATGTGCAGCCCAGACTGTAGATGTCGCTACGCAGGTCCACGGTCGCGGTATCCCAGCCCTGCTCAGGCGACATGTAGTCGGGCGTGCCCATGACCTGCCCGGCGCGCGTCACTGATGTCTTTTCGTCGCCGTCCGTACTCAGACGGACCAAGCCCATGTCCATAATCTTGACGGTGCCCTTTCCGTCAGCGGACCAATCGACAATCAGGTTTCCCGGCTTGATATCACGATGCACCATCTGCTGTTCATGCGCATGCTGCAGGCCAACTGCGGCCTGCCGGATAATCTCGCACGCGATGTTGACCGGCATCGCTGTGACGCGTGACGTAATGCGGTCGAGCTGATCGCCGTTGACGTACTCCATGACCATGAAATCGACTTTGCCGACGCGACCTGCGTCAAGTGTCCGCACGATGTGGGGGCTTTTCAGCAGCGATGACGCGCGGATCTCTCGGCGAAAGCGGTTGACGAGTGTTTGATTTCCCGTCAACTTGCGCGACATAACTTTAATAGCCACAATCGCGGCGGATTCGTCGTCGCGGGCTTTGAACACGTGGCCCATGCCGCCTTTGCCGACGGGCTCAAGCAGGCGATATTTCCCAAGGACAAATCCTGTCTGCCCTTTAAGCAACTGTCCCGCTTGCCACTGCGTCAACAGTCCCGATCGAACCATCTCCGCTGCAAGCCGGGCAGGCGAAGCGACCTCAGCCGTTGCGGTTTCTTTTGACTGGAATTCTTTCTCGATAATTTGCGCAGCATCCCATTGTGCCGCCGTCAACAGGCCACTTCGTTTCAGCAATGCAATAAATTCAGTCAAATGCAGTTCCGTCATAGACGTGTTGTAGCCACTGAATCCGCTGAACGTAATTCCGGTCTGCTCGCGACCGCAATCATTTTCATGGCGTGGAGACCTCCCCTGATTAGCTGAAAATAAGTGGACGAACAAACAGGCAAGTTCTCTCAGGTTCCGTCTCACTGAATTGCGACATTCTCTTCAAATGCCGCGAATCGCCATAGGGCCGTGGATTCTTCGCAAAAATGGCCCCACTTCGCTATCCTCCGAACTTGTATGACGGGTCGGTGGCGTGTTCAGATTCTGAGCCACGTCGGTATTTCGCAAAGCGGGCGGCAGCAATGGGAATTTTGTTCAAAAAACGATTCTATGATCTTGCAATGGTGCTGGCTCTGGCAGCTGCGTCTACAAAGTCCACGTCGGCCCCTTCAGTCAGCGCCCAAGGGCCACAACCTGCGCCACCTGCCGTGGATTTTTCTAGAGATATCCGGCCTATCCTGAGCAATGTCTGTTTCAGTTGCCACGGGCCGGACGAACAGTCGCGCGAGGCGGACCTGCGGCTGGATACGGAAGAGGGTTTGTTTCAGATTCGTGACGAGCATCCGATTGTAAAACGCAGTGATGCCGAAAACAGCGAACTCGTCAAACGAATCCTCTCCAACGATCCGGACATCCAGATGCCTCCGCCGGGGTCGAAGAAATCGCTCAACGACGAACAGCGTCAGTTGCTGGTTCGGTGGATCAACGCGGGAGCGGCTTGGAATCAGCACTGGGCCTTTGTGGCTCCGACGAAACCATCAGTGCCAGCGGTTGACACGCCTCGCGTCGCAGGCTGGCCAAAGAATGAGATCGATCAATTCCTTTCGCAGGCTCAGCAACAGCGTCAACTTCTGCCGTCTCCGCAGGCAGATGTGTACACGCTCATTCGGCGAGTCTTCCTTGATCTGATCGGCCTGCCTCCGACTGTCGAAGAAGCGGATGACTGGGCCTCGCGACTGTTGCCATCAGGGTCAGCGGTCGATTCGACTGTTGCAATTGTCGTGGATGACGCAGCATGGCAGGCGTTGGTCGATGAACTACTCGCTCGGCCTGAATATGGAGAACGGTGGGCGCGCCGCTGGCTGGATCTCGCGCGTTACGCGGATACAAACGGTTACGAAAAAGACCGCGAACGATCGATCTGGCCGTATCGGGACTGGGTCATCAATGCTCTCAACGCCGACATGCCCTTCGATCAGTTCACGATCGAGCAGCTTGCGGGGGACATGCTGCCGAATGCAACTCAATCACAGCGGATCGCCACGGGCTTTCATCGCAACACGATGCTCAATGAAGAAGGCGGCATCGATCCGCTCGAGTTTCGCTTTCACGCGATGACGGATCGCGTCGCGACAACCGGCACGACCTGGCTCGGCCTGACAACCGGCTGCGCGCAGTGCCATACTCACAAGTACGATCCCATCACGCATCGAGACTATTACCAACTGATGGCGTTTCTAAACAATGCCGACGAGCCCTCACTGGAATTGCCGGATGAGGACTTTGAGCGTCGCTGGACGGCCAATCAGGAACAGGCCGCCGAACTGCTGCGTGCGCTCCCGAACAAATGGCCCGTGGATGAGACACGTAACGTTCCATTTCAACTCGCGTCTGCAGTTGTTGTTGGAGCGCTGAGTGCAAAGCCTGACGTCCAGGATCAGACTGAGTCGAAGGGATCCCGACGCGAGACGGGTCGGGCTACTGATGAAACGGCATCGATTCAGGTGCAGTCGGATCAGTGGCTGACTCCGGTCAACGTCAAGGAAGACGCGGCCACTTACATTGTGGAATTCGACACGCAGGGTGCCACCTTTGACAGAGTGAAACTTTCGCTTCGCACAGGAAAAGGGAGAAGCGGTCCGGGAAATTCAGAGGGCGGGAACTTTGTGCTCAGCGAGATTTCATTCAAGGCGTTTCCGCTGGCCGCAAACAGCATAGACGCGGTAGTAGACGAGCAATCTGGAGCAGACATACCCATTAAATCCGCCAGCTCAACTGTGCAACAGGCGGGGTATGAACTGGAGAAGGCGTTTGATTCAAACCTCGGCACTGGCTGGGGAATTCATGGTCCAGGCGGGATTCCCAAAACGGCAGAAGCGACGTTTGAACTGGACCTGAGTGGTCTCAAGTCGATCACAGGATCTTCGGCAGTTTTATCCGGCGGTAAGCCGAAGACGCTGCGATTTCGAGTGACACTCATTCAGCGGCATGGCCAAAAACACACGCTCGGTGAATTCCGCCTGCAGCCAGCAGTGTCCTTATTGAACGAAGAAATTCAGCAGCTTCGCGAAGCAAAAACGGCTGCCGCGTTTGCGAAGTGGCTCAAGACAGAGCGAAACAACGCAGTCCCCTGGCAGATTCTGAAACCAATTGAAGCTCACGCATCGTTGCCAACGCTGACCATTCAATCGGATGATTCGATTTTCGCGTCGGGCGACACGGCGAAACGTGATGACTACTTTGTCACGTTTGCACCGAGCGATGAACCAATCACGGCCTTGCGTCTCGAGGCATTGCCGGACGAACGACTTCCAGCCCGCGGGCCGGGTACCACGTACTATGAGGGCACTTTGGGCGATTTCTATCTGACCGAATTGCGTGCCAAATCGCCGACTGCTGATTTCCCCTTTGCGTCCGCCTCGGAAACCTACTCGAAGAACCGCTTTGGCAGCAGTCCCGCGACTGCGGCAATGGCAATCGATGGCGATGTCCAGACGGGCTGGGCCGTGCATGATCGTCAGGGCGAACGCCATGTCGCAGTATTCGTTCTGAAGAATCCGCTGCCAGCCGGTTCACCGCTGTCGGTGCAGATGACATTCGGACGACATTTCGCAAGTTCGCTGGGGCTGTTTCGTTTCTCAGCGACTTCCGCGACGCGCGCAACTTTGGCTCGTGACTATTCGGATGACGTCGGAAAATTGCTACTCACCGCAGATGAAAGTCGGGCCAACGAACATAACGTCCTGTGGCAACAGTTCTTCCTGTCGGCACCGGAACTGGCAACTGAGGTGGAACGGATTCGGAAACTCCGCATGCGGCCCGCCGTCGCCGAGACACTCGTCCTGCAGGAACGTCCCAGCGATCATCCGCGTCCAACATATCGACATCATCGAGGCGAATACCTGCAACCGAAGGAAGAAGTGACTCCCACGCCGCCGGAAATCCTGCATCCGTGGCCCGCCGATCTGCCGAAAAATCGACTCGGATTCGCAAAGTGGCTGATGAGTCCTCAAAATCCACTGACCGCGCGGGTCGTCGTCAATCGACAGTGGGCTGCGTTCTTCGGCCGCGGAATTGTGACGACCGTGGATGACTTCGGAATGCAGGGCAGTCCGCCCGATCATCCGGAACTCCTGGACTGGCTGGCCGTCACGTTCATGACGGGTGACCACTGGTCTCTCAAACAACTTCATCGACGGATCGTGACAAGCGCCGCCTATCGGCAGTCTTCCGTGAATCGACCGGATTCAGTCGCGGTCGATCCCGAAAACCGTCTGCTCACTTATATGCCTCGCGTGCGTCTGGAAGCTGAGATCGTGCGAGATTCACTGCTGCAGGCGTCCGGCACGTTGTCAACGAAACGCGGCGGAGTACCCGTGCGCCCGCCACAGCCCGGCGGCATCACCGAAGTGGCGTTTGGCAGTCCGAAATGGAACGTCAGCCAGGGCGAAGACCGCTACCGTCGCAGCATTTACACGATGATCAAACGCACGGCACCGTTTGCGATGATCACGACATTCGATGGGTTGAGTGGTGAGCAATGCGTCGCTCAACGCAGTCGTTCCAACACGCCACTACAGGCACTGACGCTGCTCAATGACGTGATGTTCATGGAGATGGCACAGGCAGCCAGTCAACATCTTCTGGAAGGCACAGAACTCACAACCGACGAGGAAAGAATTACACGCCTGTTTCGACAGTTGCTCACGCGACCACCAGATTTGGAGGAACTGAAATCGCTGGCAGAATTTGTGGGTTCACAGCGCGCGGCGTTCCGGCAAAATCCAGGTACGGCACGGCAAATGATGAACTTCGACGAGAGCGATCAAAAACAGTCCGACGAAGTCATCTCGGAACTCGCCGTCTGGACGGCGACCGCCCGAGCATTGTTTGGTCTCGATGAAGTAGTCATGAGGCCGTAAAAATCGTGTTCGAGCAACACCGCTCTCAATGTCCCTTTTCCCCTTGGCAAGGGAGTGAAGGTGGCCGACAGGCCGGATGAGGGGCCTGTGCAAATGTTGTTAAGACAATGAACGAGACGATCTCTCCACCGGAACGAACCATGATGACTCATCAATTTCCCTCAGCATCAATTCATCACCGCCGCCGCTACTTTCTGACTCAATGCAGCTCAGGATTGGGTGCCATAGCGCTGGCCGGGTTGTTGTCAGACGAAGTTAAAGCCGACACTCCGTCCACTGATCCTCTGGCGGTTCGTAAGCCACACTTTGACGCCTCCGCCAAGGCCGTCATTCATCTGTTCATGGCTGGCGCACCCAGTCAGCTGGAGCTGTTTGATAACAAGCCGCTGCTTACGGAACTGAGCGGCAAGCCGTTGCCGCCATCAGTGATCGGTGGCCAGCGATATGCATTTATTCAGCCCGACGCCGCCGTGATGGGCTCGCAATTTGAATTTGCGAAGCATGGTCAGTCTGGCGCAGAGATTTCTTCTGCAATGCCGCATCTCGCATCCATCGCCGACGACGTGTGTTTGATTCGATCGATGCACACCGATCAGTTCAATCACGCGCCCGCCCAGATTTTCATGAACACGGGATTTTCGCAGCCGGGGCGGCCCAGCCTGGGATCGTGGCTTCTGTATGGTTTGGGTTCCGAGTCTCGCGATTTGCCCTCGTTTGTTGTCATGAGCACCGGTGACGGAATCAGTGGCGGTACCGCGTTGTGGTCGAGCGGATTTCTGCCGACCATTTATACGGGCGTGCAGTTTCGCAGTCAGGGCGATCCGATCCTGGATGTTTCCAGCCCGAATGGTGTTTCCGAGTCACTGCAGCATCAAACGTTTTCACTGATCAATCAACTCAATCGTCACCGTCTGGCTCAGGTGGCCGACCCGGAGATTGCCACGCGAATCGCGTCGTTCGAAATGGCGGCACGGTTGCAGGTGTCGGCACCGGAGTTGATGGATCTGTCGTCGGAAACTGAGGAGACACTCAATCTGTATGGCTGCGAGCCACAGAAGCCAAGCTTTGCCCGAGCCTGCTTGCTGGCGCGGCGTATGATCCAGCGTGGCGTGCGGTACGTGAGCATTATCCACAGCGGCTGGGACGCGCACAGCAATGTGAAAGGGAATGTTCAAAACAACAGCAAGAACACCGACCAGGCGTCTGCCGCGTTGGTCTCCGACCTGAAACGCCAGGGAATGCTCGATGACACGCTGGTTGTCTGGGGCGGCGAATTCGGACGCACACCGATGGTCGAATCCAATCCCGCGCTCGGTCGCGCCGCGGGCCGGGATCATCATCCGCAGGCGTTTACAATCTGGCTGGCAGGCGGCGGAGTGAAGCCTGGCATGACATTTGGAGCGACCGACGACTTTGGATTTCACGTCACCGAGAACCCGGTCCACATCCACGACCTGCAGGCCACCATCCTGCACTCTCTGGGTCTGGATCACGAACGCCTGACGTACCATCACGCGGGCCGTGACTTCCGCCTGACTGACGTTCATGGAAATGTGGTGAAAGAGATATTGTCGTAGGAGTGATCTACGCCCGAACCGATTTCAGAAGGTGGACGCAAGGTTTTCGCGGACGGTCGCACGATTACCGTGCCCTATGCGTGGTATCCCCGCCCTGCGTTAGGTCCGTGTTCAGCGGAGACGCGGGTCGTAAGGTGAAAGGCGGATGGGCCGGAAAGTGGCAGGGCAGCGACCGGAACTTGGGATCGCGCATGGCCTCAACGTATTGCTTTTCGCGTCCTCGGTCGCTTTCGTGTCACGGCTTGCGCACCGATCGCTCGTCATTCAACATCACGGCCGGACCTGTTCCATTCCAACCCAAATCCACCCGCCGCGCACCGAATCAGCTCTAATACGTTTTTTACGCACAGACCCTTCGAACTCACGCTCGTTCTTTGGCAGCGGGCGGTGAGGTTGGTACAATCGTTAGCCGTTCAAAGTCAACCGTTTCGTTGTTGGGCGGTGTCGTGAAAATCTTCCGTTGGCAGATCGAGAAATTCAATTGTCCATCTCCCTGAATCTAGACGACGAACAGTCGGCCCGGCTTGAAGAGCGCGCTCGCGAACTTGGCGTTGACGCGCGAGAGCTAGCCAGGGCCGCAGTTAACGATTTACTGACGCGCCCCGCAGATGACTTTGATCGCGCCGCGAAATTTGTCCTCGAAAAAAACCGCGAACTGTATCGGCGACTAAGTTGATGCGCTACCTCACGCTGGGCGAAGTTCTCGATCTTCATCGCCGTGTGATCGATCAGTCCGGCGGCGCGGATGGTTTGCGCGAACTGGGCGGTGTGGAATCCGCCGTGGCACAGCCCAGGATGTCATTTGGCCGTGAGGAACTCTATCCGACCATTGAATCCAAAGCGACCGCCTTGTGCTTCTCGCTGGTGATGAATCATCCGTTCGTCGATGGCAACAAGCGGATCGGCCATGCAGCGATGGAAACATTTCTGGTCATGAATGGTTACCAACTTGTTGCCGACGTTGATGACGCTGAAACAGTAGTCATAAACCTTGCGGCGGGCGATGTGTCGCGAGACGAATTGCTCGCGTGGGTAACTTCCCGCATCCAGCGTCTGCCAACGTAGAATATCCGCCGTGTCGCTTCGTGATCGCCTTTACACTTTACTCTACCTGAATCAGATTGCGCAAGGCGTCGGTTCGCTAAATCAAACGTGGGACGCATATCGGGTGCTGTCGCCAAGCGAACGTTCCGGGATAATCCACCTGCTCTCTATGATGGTAGACCAGGCCATCCCCGTACGTCCGAAATCGCTGACGCAATTCGGGCAAGCGGGCTGAAGCCGAGTTTCACGCCGTGCGTAATGCTTGTCTCCGGATCTTCGAGGTACAGCCAATTTTCCATGCTGGCTGATTTACCAAACGACGAACTTGACAACGCTTTCGTGTTGTTGATGCACTTGTTCCAGATTGCGGACTCCCGCCGCAGGGCGTCTTGCGGCGATACATGTTACCACTGGTGGCATCAAGACTTGTCGGATGAAACTGTGGTTCGCGAATTACAATCTTCTCTGTCCTTGAAAGTCATTTGGCTCGACAACGCCTTTGACATTGAACCGTTCCATTCGCATCTCGTCAAATTGCCGCCAATTGAATCGCCGATACTTCATTGCCGCTCTTGCCATCCTGACCCTGTTGGCTGCAACCGGGTTTTATCTGATGCCACACGGCCCCTCGGCTGTTGACGTTACGACACAATCAATTGTCGTCGGCGACGTCGAGCGTTCGTTCCGTGTTGTTGTTCCACACAAGTTGTGGACGCCGGCACCGGTCGTATTCGCTTTTCACGGCGTTGGCGATTCTACCGAGTCGATGGCGGCGTATTCCGATCTGGATCACCTGGCGGCCGACAATGGATTTCTCTTGGTCTATCCTTCCGGTCTCAACGCAGTGTGGGCCGCGACCGATGTCGATCCGGAATCTCCTGACGCCAATGCGGACGTCCAATTCTTTAATGCACTCCTTGAACATATTGCCTCGAAGTACAACATTGATCGTAGACGCATATATCTGATGGGAATGTCGAACGGTGCGTCGTTTGTGCAACTGATTGCAAACGCGCGGTCGTCCACGGTCGCCGCGGTCGTCGCTCATTCCGGATCGCGACCCCGCTCTCTCAAGAATGCCGAGCATCCATTCCCGATTCTTCTCATCGTTGGCAGCGATGATTTTTCCGCACGTTCGATGCAAGAGGATCTCGACTACTATCGCTCGACTGGCCATGACGCCGAGTTGATTGTGGTTGATGGACTTGGACACGAATGGTCAACTCGCAACAATTCAGTTGCGTGGCGTTTTTTTTGTGGATCGCAGACTTGTTCGGTAGCGTGGCGATGATGGCTTTGCTGCAGATTATTGTGCCAGCCTGCGTGTCTGTGCGCCATGCAGCGTGGCATCGGCTGTCCTGGCGAAATTAACATTGGATTATGTGGCGAGGTTCGTGCCTGGCGGTTCAGTTGGGATTTCAAACGCCCGGACAATTTCTTCCGGCGCGCGGCAGGGCTGCAGGGTAGTGAACGCAACAAATGCCCATTGCGTCTCCGCCTTCACCAGGAGCTTCTCGTCGCTCACACGAATGATGAAGTAACAGCGCGCGGAGGTGACACGTTTCATCTCCGAAACCCATGTTCGCACAATCACTTCATCATCGGCAAAGGCGGGCGACAGGTATTCGACAAAGTGTGACCGCACAACCCAGCCCTGACCGAGTTCGTAATACGCGGAAGTCGGCCAGCCCTGAGCCGCCGAGTGCGCGACTGCCGCATCCTGCAGCCAGCGAATGTAGACAAGGTTATTCACATGACCGACACGGTCAATGTCTTCCTGTCGCACACGATGCGAATGATCAAAAACAGCTGGCATGTCATTTGGACTCGGTGAATTGTGGAACGGCAACCGTGTACTTGCAAAAGATACCCGATCGGGGAATATTGACACAGTTGGAATTGTTCGAGTCCAAAATGATTGAGCATCGATCGGAGAACAGACTACGCAGCCGAGTGGGCTGTGCTGCCAGATATGAATACAATCGGGTTGCAAACCTGCCCTACGACAAATTCACAGACGCGCTGCTTCCCAGTCAGTCAAACTCCGCCTGGGAGCCGGATTTCGCGCCGCAGCCGGGATCGAGGCAAAAAAAGCAGGAATTGTGTGCCTTCGGGATCGTTCGCAACGCCGAATATCCCGAGAACTCGTTTCCGGAGTTGCAAATCTGAAGTCTCAGGGCTCGACCGACACGGCTTAAAGTCCGTACGATACTGACATTCTTCGGGCTCGACGTCGCTTGGCGGCCATTGGCTGGCCCATTTGAACGGCCCATTTTGCCCCTTTGTGCGTGGGGTCACATAAAGACCTCGCAACGCCTTTGACTTGCTGTTTGTGGACCCTATGGACCCAAAGTTCATTCGAAATTTTAGTATTATCGCCCACATCGACCACGGCAAGAGCACCTTGGCAGACCAATTGCTACTCAAAAGTGGCACGATTACGCAGCGTCAGTTCCGCGAACAGATTCTGGATGATCTCGACATCGAACGCGAGCGTGGCATTACCGTGAAGGCGCGTTCCGTCACCATCAACTGGACTCAGGACGGCCAGTTCTATGAACTGAATCTGATCGACACACCAGGTCACGTTGATTTTCACTATGAAGTCAATCGCAGCCTTGCGGCCTGCGAAGGCGCGTTGCTGCTGATCGACGCCTTTCAGGGCGTTCAGGCTCAGACTGTCGCCAACGCCTTTGCTGCCATCGCGGCGAATCTGGAAATCATTCCGGTGGTCAACAAGATCGATCTGCCAGTGATTCGTGTCGATGAGGTTCTCGAAGAAGTCGAAACCATTCTGGGGCTAGATGCTACAGATGCCCTCCGCGTCAGCGCCAAGGTGGGGCTGAATATCGAAAGCGTGTTCGAAGCGATCATCAAGCGGGTTCCTGCCCCGAGCGGCACGGCCGACAAACCGCTCAAGGCACTGGTCTTTGACAGCAAGTATGACAACTATCGCGGCGTGATCACTTACGTCCGCGTATTTGATGGCTGTGTCAAAAAGGGCGATAAGGTCCGCTTCATGCGGGAAGGGGTCGTCAACGAGGTTTTGGAGCTTGGCCAATTCCGTCCGCAGATGAAGCCGTGCGATGAACTCGGTCCGGGGCAGGTTGGTTATGTTTTGACAGGACTAAAAGAACTCAGCCGAGTGACCGTCGGTGACACCCTGACGCTGTTTCACAATCCTGCGGAAGCGCCGCTGCCAGGCTATCAGAAACCGAAGCAGATGGTTTTCTGCGGAATGTTTCCAATCGATGCCACGGATTTTGAAGCACTGCGGGACGAACTCCAAAAACTCGCGATGAACGATTCAAGCTTCTCGTTCCTGCCGGAAACCAGCGACGCGCTTGGATTTGGCTTTCGCTGTGGCTTTCTGGGCATGCTGCACATGGAAATTGTGCAGCAGCGGCTGGAAAAAGAACAGGACATGGACCTGATTCAAACGGCACCGAATGTGACGTATCAGATCCTGAAGCGCGATGGCGAAGTCATGACAATCGACAACCCCGAGGACGTTCCGGACGCCGGGATCATCGAAGAGTTCCGTGAACCTATCGCCAGGGTCAGCTACATAGTCCCGTCACAACATGTCGGAACCATCATGCAGTTGTGTCACGACCGTCGCGGAATCTTCGTCAGCACCGAATATCTCGGTCCTCAACGAGCACAGATCATCTTCGAACTGCCGTTGAGTGAAATTGTGTACGACATGTACGACAAACTGAAAAGTGTCACGTCGGGCTACGGCACGATGGATTACGAAATTATTGGATTCACGACCGCAGATCTGGTCAAGATGGATATCCTTGTCAAGGGTGTCCGTGTCGATGCGTTGTCCACAATCGTGCATCGATCCAACGCAGACCGACGTGGTCGCGCACTTGTGAAACGGCTCAAGGAAGAGATTACGAAACACCAGTTCGAAATCGCCATTCAGGCCGCTATTGGTTCACGCGTGATTGCTCGCGAGACCATCTCCGCACTGAGCAAGAACGTGACCGCAAAATGCTACGGCGGCGACATCACCCGCAAACGCAAACTGCTGCAGAAGCAGAAAGAGGGCAAGAAACGCATGAAACAGTTTGGGGAAGTTGAGATTCCTCAAAAAGCGTTTCTATCCGTGCTGGAATCGCAGAAAGACGATTAGTGCGCATTGCGCAATGCGCGCCGCCGCCAACAGCAATTCCGGATCGTTCTTTCATGACAGTGGATCAATGCGCGTGAGTATGTTGCGGCCGTGCGTAAGTCCTGGGGCATAACCTGGCGAGCGGTGGGTGTCAGCCCACCGAGTTGCACGCTTTTAACTCGGAGGGCTTACGCCGCTCCGCTCGCCGGGTTTGCGGCGACCGGAGACGTCACTCCCCTGATTGTGAATCCTGCGATTATGCCATTTAACTTGTACACGGGTGCTTATAATTGCTTGCGAATAATCATGCACAGCGGGGCGTTGCAGGTTGGGCAGAGATGTTCGCGGGGTAATTTGGCCGTTGGCTCGGTCAGGAGATTGGCCGTCGCAGACTCTTCGATCGCTGGCAACTCACGAATTCGGCACCGGAAAATTTGACATCTTCCGTCTGGTCGCCTGATGCTGCGCGGCGCATGTCATCGAAACCATTTTGGCATCATCACGCCACATCTCTCGACTGCAAATCCGAATGATCCGCTGCCGTCCTTTCCACCGAAAATTCCGGCCACCACCCCACAGCTCGTGACAGACCTGCACCTCGGGTGTATGATTTCGAGCATGTCGCTTTTTGAGTCGCATTGATTCCGCACTAAGCAACTCCAACACGCGGCCCCACGTAGCGGAAAAGTTCAACGCACGATTCTATGCGTCCGGCTAATGGCCAGCCACATAGATCGCAATTCGTTCCGTAGAGTCTTTGCGCAAGTGAACGCGACTATCGGCAATTAAAGTATGCGGGATGTCTTCAGTTTGACGATTACGCAAAACAATTCAGATCCGAGGATTTAATGGTTGAAACTTCCGAACGTCAATGCCCTGAGTGTGATGGAGTTATGGTACCAATTTTCATCATTGACAGAAGCCGTCTGAACGAAATTCAATCAATGGACAGCGTGCTTACGTACACTTCTCCGAATGCAAAACCTGGTTGGCTTGGAAACCTGAAAGCCGAGGGCGCGGTGTCAGCTTTTGCTTGCAACAAGTGCGGGCGAATTCTGTTGTACGCCAAAAAGGCGTGATTCGTAAAAACCAAGTTAATCAGTGATCGTTTCGTGCAGTTGAGCGATGTGCAGGCGTGAATGGATTGCGATGCCTCGGATTGAGCCGAAATTAAGCGTTACAGCGGAAACGGAATAACGATAAGGCTTTGACGTCGCGAATGTGTACGGATGTCGCGGAGTAAGTTTCAGGGTCGAGCGTAGTGGGCGAGTGGCGATGAAGGCCCGTCGAGCCGAAGCCTGGCGATCCTTGGATCGCGGCATTTGTTCGAGAAGCCCGTTCAAGTTGCTGCGGCCCGTGCCCTATCGGAAAAGCAATCCGCAGCGACGCTGCGAGTCGTCAGTTTTCAGTCGCCAGTGGGCAGTGAATCGCAAAGTCACGGTTCCGAGTGACAGAACTCGATTCAGATCAGTGCTGAGCGTAGCCCTGATCGAAGCAGAGCGAGGCCGTTTTTCTTTTGAATGTATCAATTTTTGATGTCAGCGGGCACCGCGATCGGACACAGCGTGAAGCGTGTTTTGAAAATTGGCGTGGATGACCGACCACCTCACGCAGACTGACACTGGCGGCATTCGGCGGTATAGGATTCTCTCCCTGGCATTCGATGACAATTTGTAGGCTGCGGAGGTATACTCAATGCTCGGCAGAAGCGCAAACTGCTCAATTCGCTACGGCCTGAAAATATTTGCGTTGGCCTTGTGGCTCTCTTTGAAGAAATGAGTCGATGACGCCGGATACTGAACCAGCAACTCTGCAAACTGCCGTTGACCGGGCATTCGCTGACATGGATGCAGCGCGACGAAAGTTCACGCCCCGACTGATGCCGCGCGAGGTCGGACGAATTCTCAGCGTGGCGACTGGCATTGTGAGAGTGTCCGGGCTGCCCGGCGTCGGGTTCGAAGAATTGATCAGGTTCCCAGGCGACATCTTCGGAATTGCATTCAATCTGGATGAAGCAGAAATCGGAGTTGTGCTGCTGGGCGAATACTCGGACCTGCAGGCTGGTGACGAAGTTGAGCGGACCGGTCGCGTGATGGACGTCGCTGTCGGCGAAGGATTGCTGGGACGTGTGATCGATCCACTGGGACGCCCAATCGACGGCGGCAGCCAGGTTGCCACCAGCGGCCGACTGCCGATCGAACGTCCGGCAGCACCGATCATGGATCGCGCCCCGGTGAATGTTCCGCTGCAGACGGGAATCAAGGTCATTGATGCCGTTGTACCGATTGGTCGCGGGCAGCGCGAGTTGATTCTGGGCGACCGGCAAACCGGAAAGACGACGATCGCAATCGATACGATTCTTAACCAGCGAGGCCGAGACATCGTGTGCGTTTACTGTGCGATTGGGCAACGGGCATCCGCCGTGGCCAAAGCGGTCGCCGTACTAAGAGACCACGGCGCGTTGGAATACACGGTGGTCGTGGTCACGGAGGGCAATGATCCGCCAGGACTGACTTACATCGCGCCGTATACGGCGACCAGTATCGCGGAATCCTTTATGGAAGCAGGCCGCGATGTGCTGATTGTGTATGACGATCTGACTCAGCACGCTCGGGCGTATCGTGAGTTATCCCTGCTCCTGCGACGGCCTCCGGGACGCGAGGCCTTTCCGGGAGACATCTTCTACATCCATTCGCGACTGCTGGAGCGTTCGACTCATCTGCGTCCAGAACTAGGCGGCGGTTCGTTGACAGCGCTGCCGATCATCGAGACGGAAGCGCAAAACATCGCGGCCTACATCCCGACGAATTTGATCTCCATCACCGATGGCCAGATTTATCTTTCGCCGTCGCTTTTCGAACTGGGTGTGCTGCCGGCGGTGGACGTCGGCAAATCGGTTTCCCGAGTCGGTGGCAAGGCCCAGCGCGCGTCGTATCGTGTCGCAGCGGGTAACCTGAAACTGGCATACGCTCAATTCGAAGAGCTTGAGACGTTTGCCCGCTTCGGCGCTCGCCTGGATGAAGATACTCGCAGGACTATCGAGCACGGCCACAGAATCAGAGCGTGTCTGCGGCAGCCGGAATTTTCGCCTGTCTCGGTGCCCGCTCAAATCGCGATCCTGCTGGCTCTGTCGGCGAAATTTTTTGATACCGTGCCGGTTGAACAAATGACGAAGGCGGAGCAGGCTGTCAAGGACGCCGCTGCTCTGTTTTCCTCTCAGCTGTGTGCAAAATTCGAAAGTGATCATGATCTCACCGATAAGGATCGAGAGACAATTCTCGAAATCCTTCGGAAAACTTTGCAGCCTTTTCAGAGCAAGGCGGAAGATCAGCCCGTCAGGGAAGAAGAACGCCGAGGCAGCTCATGAGCGACACGATGACGGGGCTACGTCGCAAGCTGACCAGTGCGGGTGACCTGCAATCCGTTGTGCGGACGATGAAAGCCCTGGCGGCGTCCAGTATCGGGCAATACGAGAACTCAGTCGTCGCTCTGGCGGACTACTGCCGCGCGGTGGAGCTGGGGCTTGGCGCATGTTTTCGCCAGAACGGATCCGTGCCATCAGTCGTCGAAAGCGAACACCGACAACAGACCGGAGCAATCGGAGCCATTGTGTTTGGCTCGGACCAGGGACTTGTCGGCCAGTTCAATGATGCGATCGCTGCGTACGCGATCCACTCGCTGGGAACGATGAAGGGCAAGCTCTATGTGTGGGCGGTGGGTGAACGAATCCACGCAAGGCTACAGGACGCGGGACTGCCGATGGCGGGACTGTTCAACGTCCCGACTTCAGTCAAGGCGATCGCTCCGCTCGTTGGGCAAATCCAGATTGACAGTGAATCGCATTCGGCGATCGGTGTTGACGCCCGAGTTTACGTGTTTCATAACCGGCCACAATCCGGATCGGCGTATGAACCAGTCGGTCAGAGATTGTTGCCGCTGGATTCCAAATGGCGTCAGGAACTTATCGGCGTCTCCTGGCCAACGAAGCAACCTCCGGAAGTTATCAGCACGGGCACCGAGACGCTTCGAATGCTCATCCGCGAGTATCTGTTCATTTCACTCTTTCGCGCCTGCGCCGAATCGCTCGCCAGTGAAAACGCCAGTCGGCTTGCCGCCATGGAGCGGGCCGAACAGAATATCAATGAACTGCTGACGGAACTGCAGAGCACGTTTCACCGGCTTCGTCAGAGTTTCATCGACGAGGAACTGTTTGATGTCATCTCAGGTTTCGAGGCGCTTGGCACGTCGTAACACTGGTGATTGATGCTAAACGACCTTGAGCACAATTGCAGCCATGTCGTCCTGTTGTGTGACGGCACCGGTGAACCCGCGGGTCTGGGAGTGGAGCTGCTGAATAATGCTGACAGCAGGCTGCGTGCGAAATTTGTGAATCGTTTCGAGCATTCTCGCTTCGCCGAACAGCTCTCGATCAGAATTCGTTGCCTCGTGGAAGCCATCGGTCGGCACAAAGAAGAGATCGCCGGCCTGCAACTGGATTGTGGTCACATTCGGAACTCCGATGTCGGCCAGAATTCCGACGACCGGAACCGTTGAATCAAGATTCTCAGTACTGCCATCCAATTTCAAAAGGTATCCGCGATGCCCGCCGCTGGCGAATTCAAGTTGACGATTCAGGGGGTCAAATCGAGCGAAGAACAGTGATGTAAATCTGCGTTGATTCGCGTCGTCATGCAGCACCGCTTCGTTGACGCCGGTGATTACGGCGGCGGGTGATGCCCCTTGTTTCGCGAGCAAACGCAGGCATGTCCGCACCTGCAGCATCATTAACGCGGCTGGCAATCCGTGCCCGCACACGTCGCCGACGGCGATACCGTATCGATTCTCAGGTATCGGGAGAAAGTCAAAGTAATCCCCGCACGCCTTTGCCGCAGAAAACACGGCCCCCGCGATATCGCAGCCAGGCACGCTGAAGCAACCGGATGGATACAGCGTATGCTGAATGCTGTGGGCGATTTCAAGTTCTCGGGTCGCGAGATCACGTTCACGTTCTGCTTCCAGACGGCGACTCCTCTCTATCGCAAAGCGGATGATTCGTCCAAGCGATTCGGGAGTCGATGCTCCTTTGACAACGTAGTCCTGAGCCCCCTGGCGAACCGATTCCAACGCTAACTCCACACCGTCCTGTCCGCTGGAAATCACGATCGGAATCTCGCCAGCGTGCTTCCTTAAAGTCTCAAAGGTCTCAAGACCTGAACTGTCGGGCAGGTTGAGGTCCGTGATGACCAGACCAATCCCGCCAGCTGTTGATGACGTGGTTTGAGTTAATCGCGTGACCGCATCTGCCAGATTGTCCACAAGATCGAATTCGAATGGTGTTGCCAAACCGTTTCGCAACGAATGCACCAGAAGGCGGGCATCCGTTGGACTGTCCTCAACAATCATGATCTTGAGAGGGGGCGCGACTGACATCATGCTTTCTGCAAAATTCATGTGTTCGGATGTCAGCTGTGTGTCGGGGTCCAGAAGGCATTGGCTGGAAAAATCATTGAGACCGGACATCGCACCAGCAGGTTCGTCGCACCAAAATGCCATGATCAGCCCCTGGTTAAAGTGTTTTTCAAGGAGTTTGGGGCTTCATCCCGGAGTTTTTTTGTAAATATTGAAATGGCACGCTATAAGGTAAAACATAAATTAGCGTACACACGCTACGGTTACACCAAGACTACCAACTACTTACATGAGAACGATAAGTGGACACAATTGGTTCGCAGAAAACACAACAATCTTCACAGTTTTCAACAATAGAGATTCCATTGCGTAAACGGAGATTTCGGAACTGCGCAAATTGAGTGATTTGCTCATTTTGAGTCGCATTTTCTGTCCCGTCCGGATCAATGGCCGTTACGTCAGTCCCTCCAGATATTGCCTGGATTGGATTTAGAGGTGTCGCGTTGCTGGTGATGTTCACGCGGCGAAAACAATGTCATCCGCCGAAAATTCGCCTTTTTATCCGATGCGAAAATGCGAAAAAAGCCAGTAACAAATTTAGCCGACTCCTCCGACTTGTCACCGATCGAGTTGTTCTCTTTCAACTTGCGTCGTGACGACGTCGCGCGGCTGAAAGTCACGCTGGCCGTCATTATCAGTGTCAGCCTGACAATCCATGTGGTCTGTTTGCTTCTCGGAAAGACTCTGTTCGTCGATGCCCGCTGGCCGCATCTTCCGGTTCACGCGGCGGTTGAAATGGCAGGCGGACTGATTGCCTTGTGGGTGGCGTGGATTCTGTTGACGCTGCATCGGCGAGGCAACGGGACGAGCTTCAACGTGTGGATCGCGGGCGCATTGATCGGCATGGGACTGCTCGATGGTCTGCATGCGATGGTGCATGAAGGGCCAACGTTCGTGTGGCTGCACAGCATGGCGACGTTTGTCGGCGGAGTTCTGTTCGCGACAGTTTGGCTCCCGCGCAAATGGCAAAATCGCATTATCGTATGGTGGCCGTGGGCTGTCGCGACATCCGCTCTTTTGTTCGGCATCGTGTCGCTCGCGCTGCCCGACCGTCTGCCGCAGATGCTGATACGGAATGAGCAGGGAAAACTTGTCTTCACGATGTGGGCTCAGGGATTGAACGTGATCGGCGGAGTTCTGTTGTTCTCCGCAGCGGCGCGCATGATCCTCATCTGGCGGAAGCTGAAGAATGTCGATGACCTGCTATTCATCCTTCAATGTCTGGTGCTGGGCGCGGCAGCTGTCATGTTCGAACAGTCGCAGTTGTGGGATCTGCCATGGTGGGGCTGGCACATTTTGCGGCTGCTTGCCTACGGCGTGGCACTGTGGTTCGTGGTCCTCAGTGAGCAGCGCGGCTCGGCTGAACTGCGACGGCGCGCTGTGGAAATGAGTCAGTTGTCCGCCATCGTGGAAGCGACAGATGACGCGATCATCGGAAAACAGCTGGACGGCACGATCACGAGTTGGAACCACGGCGCTGAGCGACTGTACGGCTACACCGCGAACGAAATGATTGGCCAGCCGATTGTTCGGATCATTCCGCCCGATCGACAGGATGAAGTCCGGCGATTGCTGGATCAAATGCGTCTGGACCAGTCGGTGAAACGTATCGAAACCGTTCGCATTCACAAGAATGGCACGAAACTCGACGTGGGGTTATCAATCTCACCGGTCTGTGACAGGAGTGGCAACATTGTTGCGGCAGCGACAATCGCCCGAAACATCGTTGAGCACAAGCAGATCGAGCAACTCCAGAAACAGTTACTGGAACAAAGTCGGGCTGAGCTTGAATTCGCATACGCGAGCGCTGGCTCGATTGAAGTTGATGACGAGGCATCCGACATTATCAACGTGACTGGCACAGGAAAAAGCGGAACAGAGAGTTTCGACCACGCCATGAGTCTCTGGGCTCGGCAGGCCAGAAAAATTATTGGTGCCCATCAGAGCGCGGTGAGCTTTATTCCGCACGGCAATTTTGCCGAAGGTCGGCACGCCGTTTCAATGTCTGAAAAATACGACAAGTACAATTCCTACAACGTGCCTCCCACCGGTGAGGGAATTTGGGCACTGGTCGCCGTAAAAAAGCTCAGTTTCTGCCTTACGGATGACGAGTTGAAGCGACATTCGGCCTTTAAGCACTTCAGCAATCTGCGCGGCGAGCGAGGACTTGAACATCCGCCCCTTCGCGGCTGGCTGGCAGTGCCGGTGCTGTGCCATGATCATAAGTTTCTCGGTATCGTTCAGTTGTCTGACAAATACAGCGGTGAATTTACCGAAAATGATTTACAGCGACTAACACGATTGGCTCAGTTACTGGCACCAGCGTTTTCTCTGCATATCGCGAATGAAGAGATGCAGTTGCGGGGAGCCGAACTTGCGAAAAAGAATTTCGAACTCGATGAGCAGCGGCAGAACGCAGTCGCACTGGCGGAGGAGCTGAAAAAAGCCGACAAGGCCAAGAACGAGTTTCTTGCCAATATGAGCCATGAGATTCGCACTCCGATGAATGCGGTCGTTGGACTTACGGAAATGGTGTTGCACTCCAGCCTGAACGACATCCAGCGTGACTATTTGAAGACGGTGATGGATTCGGCGGAGTCTCTGCTGTCGGTGATCAACGATATTCTGGACTTTTCAAAGATCGAAGCCGGCATGCTGCACTTCGAAAAGGTCGACTTTCAGCTGAACGACATTGTCGGAGATACCGCGCGGGCTCAGGCCCTGCGGGCGGCATCGAAATCTCTTGAACTGGCGTGCTTCGTTGATCCGGAAATTCCTGAAACACTTGTTGGCGACCCCGGCCGATTGCGACAGGTCCTTACTAATCTGGTCGGTAACGCCATCAAGTTCACGAGCTCCGGCAAAGTCGTTGTCCGCGTTGAGCAGGAATCCCGTCAGGATGGTGACGTGCATCTGCAGTTCACCGTGCGAGACTCTGGGATTGGGATCCCAATTGAAAAACTCGAATCGATATTTCTGCCCTTTGAACAGGTGGATATGTCGTCCACGCGAAAGTTTGGTGGTACGGGTCTTGGTCTAACGATTTGTCAGCGACTGGTGTCACTGATGGGCGGTTGTCTCGATGTTGACAGCAAACTCGGTCAAGGAAGTACGTTCCGATTCACGGCGGGTTTCAGGGTCTCAGAAAAACCGAAACCGCCCGCACTCGCACCACCGGAACTGAGGGGCATACGCGTCCTGATCGTCGATGACAAAGCCACGAACCGAACGATTCTGGAGCAGGCTGTGCTGGCAAGGGAAATGGCACCGGTCACCGCTGAGTCGGCTGCGGATGCTTTCAATTTGCTGCGAGAAGCGAGTCGCGAGGGGAACCCGTTTCGTCTGCTGATCTCCGATGTTCACATGCCGCACATCGATGGATTTATGCTCGCCGAAATGATCCGCGCCGATCCAGAGCTTGCTGAAACAGCAATTATTCAGCTCACATCGACCGGCCTGTCGGGTGACCAGCAACGCTGCAGCGACTTACGTATCGCCGCACAATTGGCAAAGCCCGTGAAGCAGCCGGAGCTTTACAGTGTCATCATCCGCACACTGGGAATGCAGCAGCGACAAGAGGGCGGCTGGCTGTCAATTCACGAAGTGAAGTCCGGGGAATTGCCGTCACTGCGAATCCTGCTGGTCGAAGATAGTGTTGTGAACCAAAAAGTCGCCATGGCTCTGCTCGGCAAATCGGGCCACACGATTGTCGTGGCGAACAATGGCAGGGAAGCACTGGACGTCATTGCGATAGAAGACTTTGATCTCATCCTCATGGACATTCAAATGCCCGTGTTGGACGGCATGGAGACGACTGCCGCCATCCGCGCGTCAGAAGCGGGGTCAGATCGACACCAGCCAATCATCGCAATGACGGCCCACGCGATGTCAGGCGATCGCGAACGTTGCCTGGCTGCAGGCATGGACGAATACGTTTCGAAACCAGTTCGACGCGAGGTCCTGGATCGAGCAATCGCTGTCGTCCTGGGTCTGCCGCAGCCCGCAAGCATCTCTGCCCCGGCTGATGTCACTTCCGACTCGACCCGGAACCTCGCGGACTGGAACGCTGCACTGGCGCAACTCGGCGGCGATCTGCCAGGTTTGAAGGAGATTACAGAATCGTATATCGAGGAAATCCTCCTCAATTTGCCGCGACTGCGGGATGCGATCGCCGCAGGCAATGCTCGCGAATCGAAACGCCTGGCCCACACAGTCAAAGGCGCGATGCGTTTTTTTCACTCTGAAGCGGCAATGCAGGCTGGAATTGAACTGGAAAGCCAGGCCGGGACCGGAGACCTGACATCCGCTCCGGAACTGTTCGAACGCTTCAAGTCAGAAGTCGAACGAGTCCTCCCGGTCTTGCGGCGTTTCATCGACACGGGGGAAATGCGTTAGCGCCGGGACTATCGAACGATCGCGCACTGCGGATTCATTTTTTGAACTGCAATTCGGCGAGTAGCCGCTCAGCTGCAGACACCGCACCGTGAAAGCTAAACTAAGGGATGCCTATTTGATTGCATTCCTAAAACGCGAGCAATATACTCAGCCCGCCGCAGTAACAGTCGTCCACTTCACCGGATGCGAACTTCTGCAATGGTTAGTGCGGCGATAGAGAGTCAGCATTTTCCCGATTCCGTATTGTGTTTGCTTCTCTTAAATGAGGCGATCATGGTGATTCGGCTTTCGCGCGATTGGCGACCACTTCCAATCATGCTCGACGACAAAGGGGCAGGAACCTCTGTCGGCTCTTGGAGCATCAGCCCTTCATCCACGTATGCTGCCAGTTGCATTGCAGTCTCACGCCCACTAGTCGCGTCGCCCGGATCGAGCCGTTTTTTCGAGCCATTTCCAGTCCACCTTAGCGAGGAGTGTTGAATGCCTTCAGCTTTAAATTATCCCGGTGTGTATATTGAGGAAATCTCGAGCGGCGTACGGACCATCACTGGCGTCGCCACGTCGATCACGGCGTTTATCGGAAGTGCGTCGCGGGGTCCCGTGGATGATCCCCAGCGGGTTCAGAGCTTTGCCGAGTTTGAACGCGTATTCGGCGGTTTATCAGCCGAGTGCATGCTCGGCTATGCTGTGCAACAGTTCTTCCTTAACGGTGGCAGCGACGCAGTTGTTGTTCGCGTCGCTCGTACTCAGAATGCCGATGCCACAAAGAACGCAGCCAAAGCGGCCGTAAAAATTGCCGACCTCGACCTGGTCGCCGCCAATCCCGGAACATGGGGCAATCAACTCGTCGCCACGATTGATGTTAAGACGGCGAATCCGACCGACACAAATCTCTTCAACTTGACCATTCAGGAAAAGGCGATCGCGCCCGCCACGGGATTTGTTCGGACGGAATCGTTTCGAAATGTGTCGATCGACAAGAATGCGAAGCGATTTGTTCGCAAGGTGTTGGCGGCTGAATCATCATTGGCGGTCGTTGGAACCACGGTTCCCGACGCAATCGTTGCGGGAGGGCCGACCGCTTTTGCCTCTGGTCTCGATGGAGAACCTCCGACACTGGCGGAATATGAAGGGTCCTCCAGCGGCAAGACGGGCTTGTATGCGCTCGAAAAAACAGACCTCTTTAACCTGCTCTGCATTTCGCCGCTTGATCGTGAATCCGCAGTGGCGGATGACACCGGAGGGTTGGCGTTTTTGGCGAAAGCGCTGGCATACTGCAAAGATCGACGTGCGATGCTGCTCGTCGATGCTCCGACGGCATGGGTCAGCGTGGCAAAGGTGGCCGATGCCGCCGTGGGAGTCGATAAACTCGGCTTGCGCGACAACAACTCGGCGATCTTCTTTCCGAAGGTCAAAGTGGCCGATCCCTTAAAGGAAAATCGACTGGAAGAGTTCGCCGCCAGTCCCGCAGTGGCGGGTGTGATGGCGCGCACGGATGCCCAGCGCGGCGTCTGGAAAGCGCCAGCAGGGCAAGATGCCACGCTGCTGGGCGTTCAGGGTCTGTCGGTGAAAATCACCGATGGCGAACATGGCCAGATCAACCCGCTGGGAGTTAACGCTCTGCGAAATTTCCCCGTGGTGGGGAATGTTGTCTGGGGATCTCGCACGGGGAATGGTGCCGATCGCCTGGCTTCCGAATGGAAATACATCCCTGTGCGGCGGACGGCGTTGTTCATTGAGGAAACACTTTATCGCAGCACCCAGTGGGTCGTTTTCGAACCAAACGACGAACCGCTGTGGGCGCAGATCCGGCTTAACATTGGCGCGTTTATGCAGAATCTGTTCCGGCAGGGGGCGTTCCAGGGCAAGTCGCCGCGTGAGGCGTATTTTGTAAAATGCGACAAAGAGACAACGACTCAGAACGATATCAATCAGGGGGTGGTCAATATCGTGGTCGGCTTTGCTCCGCTGAAGCCAGCCGAATTCGTCGTCATCAAACTTCAGCAAATGGCCGGACAGCTCGCAACGTAGTTGGCTGTGATCCGGCAATTCACATCTCGCAGTTTTCCGCTGGTATTTGGTAATTCCAGGAGTCACCTCGATGGCACAGT
The DNA here is from genome assembly GCA_038214195.1 of Planctomycetales bacterium. Lineage (GTDB taxonomy): Bacteria > Planctomycetota > Planctomycetia > Planctomycetales > Planctomycetaceae > SXXK01. Next base: position 6,813 of record JBBQSE010000009.1, on the reverse strand, counting down.
TCAGCGTTAATGCACAACGATTCGATCCCTACAAAAACTTCAAGTTCCGCGTCAAATGGGACGGAAAATATGTGGCCGGGGTCAGCAAGGTCAGCACCCTGAAGCGAACGACAGAAGTCGTCAAGCATCGCGAAGGTGGCGATCCCAGCAGCAGCCGCAAGACACCGGGACGGACCGAATTCGAAGCGATCACTCTGGAGCGCGGAGTGACACACGACACCGAATTCGAAAAATGGGCGAACAAAGTCTGGAACTTCGGATCAGGACTGGGTGCCGAAGTTTCCCTAAAAGACTTTCGCAAAGACATCATCATTGAGATGTACAACGAAGCCGGCCAGTTGGCCGTCGCCTACAAGGTGTTTCGGTGCTGGGTCAGTGAATTCCAATCCATACCGGACCTGGACGCCAACGCGAACGCCATCGCCCTGCAGCATATCAAGCTGGAGAACGAGGGTTGGGAACGCGATTACGAAGTCGGCGAACCGTCCGAACCAACTTTCACCGAACCGGCTGCGTGAACCATCATGCGAGCGTTAACCGATACCGAATTACTGAGCGTATGGGAGCGAGGACGAGGTCTGCCCGCCGTTCAACAAGCCTTGCAACTTCTTGCGGCTGCCTCACCAGAGACACCGCAGGACGACTGGGCTCTGCTGAGCATCGGTCGCCGGGACGCGTCTCTACTCGCCCTGCGCGAATGTATATTCGGTTCGCGAATCGTGAGCCTGGCATCGTGCCCCGCCTGTGACGAATCCGCCGAAATCGCGTTTGAAGTGGCGCAGGTTTTGACGGAGTTACCATCCACATCGGCAGCCACGCTGACGCTTCATGCATCCGGTTGTGATGTGCAATTTCGTCTGCCGAACAGTTTGGACCTGGCTGCGATCGCAAACGCTGACTCGATTGAAGCGGGCCGCGCCACATTGCTGGACCGTTGTTTATTGTCCGTCGAATGCCGTGGTGAAAAAGTTGTGGCGGCACAGTTGCCGGTCGAAATCGCCGGGGAAGTCGCGGCGCGGATGTCGGCCGCTGATCCACAGGCGGATGTACGGCTGGTTTGCAACTGCCCGGCCTGTGGCCATTCGTGGCAGGCCGTTTTTGACGTGGCGTCGTTTTTTTGGGCGGAGATTTCTGCCTGGGCGAATCGGACCTTGCGTGAAATTCATCTGCTCGCTTCCGCGTATGGCTGGCGCGAAGCGGACATTTTGACGCTGAGCCCCACGCGGCGGCGTCTGTATTTGGAATTGGTCGGAACATGAGTGACTTCCTGACAAACCTGGCGGCGCGGACACTGCAGGCGGTTCCCATTGCGCGACCGCGGCTCGCGGCTCGCTTTGAATCTCTGCGTGTGGACGAACATTTTTCCCACGACGATTCATTCGGCGGCGAATTGGAAGTCCCAATCGAGTCGATCATTCCTCCGCACACGCGAGATCGCGAGGACTCTCGTCCTCAGAATACCGCTGTGCCGCCACGGGCGGTTGATTCCGCAGTGTCTGCGGAATCGCAGGATCGCCCGGACGTTCGTCGCCACAACACCGCTGCGACCTACGCCGATTCGCTGGCGTCACGGGAACAATTCATTGAGATAGACACTTCGAAAGCTTCGCGAATCCCGGCAGTGAACGACATTCGCCCGATAGTAAGTGGGGCGCGCTCAGGGGCAGAGCAACCGATCAATGTCCACACGATCATCGAACGAATTGCGCGTGCGGATCGGGGGCCGCGTTCCGAGGCGCGCCACCCAACGATCACATCGGGGCCTGATTCGCTCTCCGCGTCCGTTGCCGAAGCTCCGACCGTTGTTGCCCCGCTTCCTCGCGTGACGCCGAAGCCGGTTTCCTCTTGGCCGAGTACCCAGCGTGAACTTGAGCCTGAACCGGCACCGATTATTCGCGTGACAATCGGTCGCGTGGAAGTCCGCGCGATCTCAACTCCCGCGCCGGCTCCGCGCCGTGAGAAACCCGCCCGCGCGGATTCTTCTCCGTCTCTGAACGAGTATCTCAAGCAACGCTCGGAGGAGAGGAGATGAGCAACGCGCTGGCCATCGCTGCGGTAACCGCCGCGCTCCGTGACTTGCTGCAAAACTCGCTCAGCAGCGACCCCGGCAGCGGTCCCTTCGGCGATTCGGTATCCGTCAGCACACTCGCGCCGGATCGCATCAAGACCGGTCAGGACGAGGTTGTTCAACTCAACTTTTTTCTGTACCACATCGCGCCTAATCCCGGCTGGCGCAACACCGCCCTGCCCGCGCGCGATCCGCAGGGAGTGCGGCTCACGAATCCGCCGCTCGCCCTGGACCTGCACTATCTGCTCACGGCGTACAGTCAGCAGAATTTCCAGGCGGAAATCCTGCTCGGCTATGCAATGCAGATCTTGCACGAAACGCCAGTGTTGTCGCGCGAAGCGATCCGCACGATGCTCAATCCGGCGGGTGGAGTCAACGGAGCCAATCCCGCCGAAGTGGCACTGATCGGTGCCGACCTGGCCGATCAGGTGGAACTGATCAAAGTGACGCCCCAGTCCCTGACTTCCGAGGAGATTTATCGACTGTGGGGCGCGTTCCAGACGCACTACCGGCCGACGGTCGCCTATCACGTCTCCGTTGTTTTGATCGAAGCACGACGCGGGACGCGGTCACCCTTGCCCGTGCTGTCTCGCGGCAGGCCCGACCCCCTGACCGGCCGCGACCAGGGTGTGGTGGTGCAGGCGAATCTGCTCCCGCCGTTCCCAACGTTACAGGCAGTTCTGCCACCGAACCAACAGCCATCGGTTCGGATGGGTGAGCTACTCACTTTTTCGGGACATCATTTAGCCGGAGATCAAGTGCTGGTACGTTTCCGTCATGCACGCCCGAAACAGCTTCTCGAACTCGCCGCATTGGCTTCCGCGACGGAGACCGGATTTCAGGTTCAAATTCCTCCCGATCCAGCGCCTGGACCCGTGGCACTGGATTCACCTCAAAATCCCGATAACTGGCCGGTCGGCGTCTACGGCGTGAGCGCCATCATTCAGCGTGCCGGACAAGCGGACCGCGTGACCAATGAACTGCCACTCGCGCTGGCCCCGAGTATTTCGGTTGTTGCCACGCCTCCCGACGGCGACGGCAAGGTGACGCTGACCGCCATCGTCAAACCCCAGGTGTGGCAGACGCAGACGCCGCTGCTGATCGTCGGTGATCGAGAGCTCGCCGCGCAGCCGATCGAGGTTGAGAAAACGGACACTTTGACTTTCGTGGCCAATGCCGCCGACTTGCCGACCGGTTCGCAATGGGTCCGGTTGCGGCTGGATGGTATCGAGAGCATTCTGATCGATCGCACAAAATCTCCGCCCGTCTTTGATCCGTCTCAGAAGGTGACGCTATGACGAATAGCATCGGCACGCTGGACTGGTTCGAGGCCAATCAACGCTATCTGATGGCGGCCATCGCGACGACTCGCCATGCGTTGGTTCGGTACCGCTCCGAGGAGCTTTCGACGCGGGAGTCGGAAGAGGATCTGCAGTCGCTGCAACAATCCCTACGGGACGCCCGCAGCATCATGCCAGCACCGCCGGCACTGGAAATTCTTTGTGATCTCTTCGGCCTTTCGCATTTTGAACGCGACGTGTTGGTGCTGTCCGCCGCGATTGAATTGAACGCCGACTTTGCTCCGCTCTGCGCGACGGCTCAGAACGATTCTTCGCGGAACTATCCAACCTTCGGACTGGCTCTGGCCGCGTTACCGGAAGCGCATTGGAGCGCGCTGGCCCCCGCTGCTCCGCTCCGCTACTGGCGGCTGATCGAACTCGGCGCGGGTGGCGTTGTGACGCTGAGTCCGCTGCGCATCGACGAACGCATTTTGCATTATCTTACGGGGGTGCGTAGTCCGGACGAGAGGTTGGCCGACTTGTTTGAAGCGGCGCATCATTCGGACGAATTGCCGGCATCGCGCGCGGCGTTGGCAGTACGGATCGCGGCGGCGTTGACCCGCGCTGCGGAGCATTCATCCTTGCCACTCATACAGTTGTGTGGCACGGATCGATCTGGCAAACGAGCGCTCGCGGCCGCTGTTTGTGCCGATTTGGGGCTCAAGCTGAATGTCTTGTCCGCCTCGCTCCTTCCCAACAACGCCAGCGAACTGGATGCGATGATCCGCTTGTGGAGTCGGGAGTCCGTCTTGACGAATACCGCGCTCCTGCTCGTTTGCGACGATCTGGACGAGACGGACCCGGTACGTTCCGCATCGATCACTCGGTTCGTCGAACGGGTCCGCGGCCTACTGATTGTCAGTAGCCGCGAGCGACGGCGGTCGCTCGAACGGCTCACGCTTACGTTTGACGTTCCCCGCCCAACGTCGGACGAACAGCGCACTTTATGGCGTCACGCGCTGGGCTCGGCCGCCGAATCGTTGAATGGCCACGTTGAGCGACTTGCCGATCAGTTCACCATGAGCGCGGCGGCGATTCGCGCCGTTTGCAGCTTGGCGCTCGACGACGAACAATCTCGGAACATCACACCGCAACTCCCCGCGCGCTTATGGAATGCCTGTCGCGTACAGGCTCAGGCGCGTTTGGACCAATTGGCGCAGCGCATCGAACCGGCAGCCCACTGGGATGACCTGGTGCTCCCGGACGCCCAACGGCAAACGCTGCGAGAAATCGCGGCGCACCTGAGGCACCGCCAGACAGTTTACGAATCCTGGGGGTTCGCGACCAAAGGGGCGCGCGGCCTGGGGATCAGCGCCCTGTTCGCCGGCAGCAGTGGCACCGGCAAGACCATGGCCGCTGAGGTGCTGGCGGCCGAACTGCGGCTGGACCTTTATCGCATCGATCTGAGTGCGGTGGTGAGTAAATACATCGGCGAGACGGAGAAGAATCTGCGTCATGTCTTCGATGCCGCCGAGGAAGGGGGCGCAATCCTGCTGTTCGACGAGGCCGACGCGCTATTCGGTAAACGCAGCGAAGTGAAAGACAGCCACGACCGTTACGCCAACATCGAAGTCAGCTACCTGCTGCAGCGGATGGAGTCCTATCGCGGCCTGGCGATCCTGACGACCAACATGAAAAACTCGCTCGACACGGCCTTCCTGCGCCGCATTCGTTTCATCGTCCAGTTCCCATTTCCCGACGCTCCGCAGCGGGCCGAGATTTGGAGGCGCATCTTCCCGGCGAAAACTCCCACGGACGGCCTGGACGTAATCAAACTGTCGCGGCTGAACTTGGCCGGCGGCCACATCCGCAACATCGCGATCAACGCGGCCTTCCTCGCCGCCGACTCCCTCGAACCGGTCCGCATGAACCACCTGCTACGCGCAGCGCGCAGTGAATATGCCAAACTCGAAAAACCTCTGAATGAATCCGAAATTGGAGGCTGGGCATGATAAATCGACCGACAGCCTCTAAACATCAACCGTCCGTGGAACTGCATATCGAAGAACTCGTGCTTCACGGCTTCGCGCCCTGTGACCGCCATCGCATCGGCGAGGCAGTACAACACGAATTGACACGGCTGCTGACCGAGCGCGGGCTACCCGCAACGCTGTCCACCGGTCAAGAGATCGATCGCCTTAACGGCGAGACTTTTCAACTCAATGCGTTATCGAAATCTGACGCCACCGGCACCCAGGTGGCGCGCGCCGTTTATGGAGGACTAGGACGATGAGATCTGCAATGAAAGCTCTCGCCAAATCCACGTCAGCACCAACCTCGACATTCACACCAATACGCAACGGCCTGTTACAGCGCAAATGCCATTGCGGGCCCGAAACGCGAAATGACTCGTCTGTGCCCTCCGTCGTCGGTGAAGTCCTGCGCTCGTCCGGCCAGCCGCTCGATATGCACACTCGCGCCTTGATGGAACCACGCTTTGGGCATGACTTCCGCCGGGTCCGTGTCCATACCGACACAAACGCGGCGGCATCGGCGCGAGCGATGAACGCGCTGGCTTACACAGTCGGGCAGGATGTGGTTTTCGGTGCTGGACAATTCGCGCCAGCGACGACCACGGGGCAGCGGTTGATGGCCCACGAGTTGACCCATGTGGTGCAACAACGAAGTGGAGTGGGCGACTCGCATAAAGCCACCATTGCACTGAATTGTTCGAGTACAAGTGAACGAGAAGCTGATCGTGCGTCAGAGGCAATTGCAGCGGGAGCGAGCTTCCGCGTCTCGGGGCAAGTGATGAACGGAACAATTCAACGTCAACTGATCCCTGTTGCCGGATCGCCCGTGCCGGTGGCTGGACCGTACACCGGCTATAATGTATTTCCCGCACCTTCGGCACCTCCTTCCAACACGCTGGCAAACGAACTGCAGACTCTAATCGACGGTGCGACATGGAAGGAGATCCGTAAGCGGGTCTATCCGAAAGAGTCAACTGCCGGCATCAAGCGCGCACAGAATCGAAAGTCGGGCAAACTGACAGACCTGACGGGGCTGGGCCGTATCAAGACTCTGGAACATTTCGCGGCTGCCGTGCGCGTTATCCAGGGGACGTGGGCCACCTTGTCGCCGAACAATCGAGTCAAGGAACTCGGTGCCGCAGCCAATGTCGAACTGAAGGCTGCCGACGTTCCCGGGTTCCTTGTCGTGGACAAGCAGCCGATGGAGTTCAAAGGATTCTTCCGGCCAAGCCAGTGGAAGTTCGTGATCAGCGAGGCGCTAGTCAACAGTGGTTCGCTTAGTAACGACGACGCCGCCGAGGTGAGCAACACGACGCTCCACGAAGGCCGCCACGCCGAGCAGCAATTCCTGGCGGCGCGATTCTCGGCGGGAGTGAACAAAAAGGATGCGTCAGCAATCGTCGTCGAGCAGGGGATTCCAAAGGTTATCGCC
>JBBQSE010000008.1:0-50464 GCA_038214195.1 Planctomycetales bacterium | reverse complement strand
ATGTTCGTCAGCGGCCAGTCGGTTTACGCCGGGCTGGTCTTTTCATTCCTTTCGATGCTGGTTGCAATTCCGTCAGCGGTGAAGGTCTTCAACTGGACGGCCACGATGTACAAAGGCACGATCTTTCTGAAGACACCCATGCTGTACGCTCTGGGATTCATCGGTCTGTTCACCGTCGGTGGGCTGACCGGGATTAGTCTTGCCACGTTACCGTTCGACGTTCACGTTCACGACACGTATTTCATCGTGGCCCACTTTCACTACATCATGGTCGGCAGTGCGGTCATGGCTTATTTGGGTGGTATTCATTTCTGGTGGCCGAAAATCACCGGACGCATCTATTCCGAATGGTGGGGCCGAGTCAGCGCGCTGGTGGTTTTCTTTGGTTTCAATCTGGCATTCTTCCCGCAGTTCGTGCTGGGTTATCTGGGAAATCCGCGTCGCTATCATCAGTATCCCGGCGAGTTCCAGGTGTTCCACATCATGAGCAGTCTGGGGGCCACGATTCTCGGGCTGGGTTATCTGTTGCCGCTGTGTTACCTGACGTGGTCGCTGAAATACGGACGCAAGTCGAGCGACAATCCGTGGCACGCGAAAGGCCTGGAATGGGAAACGTCGTCTCCGCCGCCGACGCACAATTTTGTGACAACGCCCATCGTTAACGAACCGCCCTACAACTACGGCCCGTCTCATCGCGAGGAGGAAATTGGTGAAGGCGAACCGGCCAAACACCACGTGGAGAAGGCAGAGGTGGAATCATGACAGGTTTCCAGGCACCAGCACCCACGCAAGTCGTGCCTCTCGCACTGCCCTACGACAACGCCGATCAGCAACGAGAAGCGGCCGTGTTCGGCATGTGGATTTTTCTGGCGACGGAAGTCCTGTTCTTCGGCGGCCTGTTCGTGGCTTACATTGTATATCGCTACGAATATCCGGCAGCTTTCAAAGCAGGCTCAGCGCACCTCAGCATGATGTCAGGTGCGGTGATGACGGCCGTCCTGCTGCTCGGAAGTTTGCTGGTGGCCATCAGCGACGTACTGATTCGTCGCCACGTCCAGGACTCCGACCCCAGGAAAGCCATCGTCCGTAATCTGGCGATCACGACGTTTCTGGGAGTCGTGTTTTTGAGTCTTGAATTCTACGAATGGGGTCAACTCATTCACGAAGGCTTCTTTCCGGGGCCTCAGTTCAATCTGACACGGTTCGCGGAATCCGGAGCTGGTGGTCGTTCGCCGGAATTGTTCTTCTGTCTGTTCTTCTTCATGACCGGACTGCATGCGTTTCACATGATCATTGGAATCGCGCTGGTTGGCGGGGTCACCATCGCATTGCACCGCACAGTCAATATCGCCCGTCACGCCAACCTGTTGGAGAACATTGGCCTGTACTGGCACTTTGTGGATATCATCTGGGTGTTCCTGTTTCCTTTGTTCTATCTGGTGGAGGCGTAGGCCGGGAGGCCCGGCGGCCGATTCGAGCGACAGCGAGGAACCAACGAAGGTTCTCGTTGGTCGCAGGGTAAGCACCCGTGCATAAGTTAAATGGCATAATCGCAGGATTCACAATCAGGGGAGTGACGTTCCCGGTCGCCGCAAACCCGGCGAGCGGAGCGGCGTAAGCCCTCCGAGTCAAATGCGGGCAACTCGGTGGGCTGACACCCACCGCTCGCCAAATTATGCCCCAAGACTTACGCATGGGTGCTTAATTTCAACACCGCGACGCTTTTCTTCCGACGGATTCTGACAATGTCTGCAACTGCACAAAGTGATTCGACACTGGACTCATCAAATTACGAGACGCACGTCAGCCCGACGACGCTGTGCATCACGTTTGGTCTGCTGATGATCCTGTTGGTCGCGACGGTCATCTCTGCCAAGGTGTTCCACGGAACAGCAGGCACAGTCACCGGCCTCTCTATTTCGGTTGTGAAGACGTTACTGATCACCGTGATCTTCATGAACCTGAAAGGCAGCGTCGGCATGATTCGCCTCGCCGCCTGTGCTGCCATTCTGTGGCTGGCCATCGCGATTATGATCATCATGGGCGATTACGCCACGCGTAGCTGGGACGACGTCGATGGACTGAATCTGCGTCAGGCCACAATTCCCGCTGGAACTCTTGAAACCGAAGCACCGTGACCGTAGTCCTAGTGATGCTAATCTTCTGCAGACTGTGGAAGTTCGGGTTTCGTGGGAAGATTTTTTTCCGCAGTCGCTGCAGACGGAGCACGGCGCAAGGTAAGGCTCAACTTAGTCACAAAATTATCCGCTTCGATACGCAGAATGTCGCCGGTCAGTTGGTAAGATCCCTGGAGTCGCTGTGGCGGAATATTGGGAATGGCAATCGTCATTTTGGCTTTGCGTGGGTCCGAAAAGTCGAACGTCCCCGAAAGCTTCTCATCTTCCACGACAAACGAATTGCCAGAAAATGTGACGAATACTGGTTCTGGCTGCTTCTCGCCAGGTTTCATGTGCAGCAATCCGTACCAACTTCCATCGATCGACGGAGCATTGTTGCTGGTAGAATCCGGTGCCTTCGGTTCGGCAGCGTGTTTCGTTTCCTTCCACTCCAGATCTTCGCCGTTAATCAGATCTTCGATGCGACGTGCGATGATTTTCTCTGCCAGAGTTTGCCGTCGTTGATGTTTGGCCTGAACTTCGGCGAGATCCTGCTGTGCGATCTGCAGTCGAACGTGCTGCAGATTTATCTGTGCCTCAAACGCGGCTTTCACGGCAGCGTCCAGCTTCTGCTTCAGTTCGGCGAGTGCTTTCGGATCGGGCGATTGCTGCGTGGCTTCGGTTCGGTAATCGCGGGACGCCAGGAGGGCAGCCTGTTCTGCTGCGTTATACGCAGACACTGCTCGTTCTCGCTCGACATTTGGTTGAGATGGATGTGCCAATGCAATTTGAGGTGTGGATTCAAACGACTGTGCATCGGTGTGCAGGGCACGCTTAGCATCAATCTCTGTATCGGTCGGTGAAATCCATTTGCCAACAGTCGCTGAGAATTCATAGTGGTGAGGTGGGCCTTGCAGGTACAGTTTGCCTCCAGCGCTCACAACATGGGCTGGAGGAACTGGCAGCGTCAGTTCATCCCATGATTCGGTGATGGAGCTGTATCCGGCGACTGTGTCTCCAAGTTTCACCACGACTGCATCAGCAGATGTCGCCCAAAGGAACAGATCCTGAGGTTGAATCTTCAGCTTCGTTGTCTTGCCGGTCTTGCGACTGAACCCTTGCAATTCATCGTGGTTGTCGGACCATGTTAGAAAGAACGATTCGCTGGCAACTGGCCTTTGCTTATTGAGTCGTTGAACTTCACGCCGATGGGATTCCGAGCGAAATTCTTCGGACAACGGAATGTGCATAGACTCGAAACGATAGAAGAGATCGACAACCGAAAAGTAGGCGAGGACGGCTTGGCCGCCGAATGCGCCTGGTTCATTTGGCGCATCGAACATACCCTGCGGACGTGGCCAAAAGGAACTACTGTTCGTTAGGAGCAGCACAGCGGTCAACCTGCCTTGGGCATCAAACAACATAGGTGGCGGAGGACTATCCTTTCCAATGGTTGTCTGAATTGGTTCTAACTCCCACGTGCTACCACTACCAGGCACAATGAATCCGGTCACTATGCACTTCTGCCAGACGAGTTTATGCGAGTCATCAACGGTTGGGCCAAATAGAGTTTGTCCAACTTCTGAAAGCCGGGAATTGAAGCCGCCTGCGTGTGTCTCTTCGTTTGACTTCGGTTTGCACCGCCAAACGGAAAAATTGTCTTTTGGAATTTCCTGGTCAGCTTCCATCAGTTGCAGACCATTCTCCCATTTCTCCCATCGAGCTTCCTCATCGCCAACTTTGAAGACACTGGCACCAAGCGGCAATGTGAATTGTTCACAGGTTAAGATCCGCTCTTCGGCCTCGGTCGATTCGACCACAAGCCCGATGCGTTCAATCACTACTTCCCCTGCGTCATTGAAGCCTTGAATGATTCTCAACGGTGGCGGTGTTGTAGGAGCCTTGTCTTCAGTAAAGCCAATCGCTGAGCCGGACGTCAATCCAAGCAATACAAGACATCGACAAGCTGTTGTCAAAGAGATACTCATGGTTTCCAAGTTCCTTGCTGTCGCCCCCTCCGGGGCTTTTTGTGTTTGATTTAGTCTGGTTCCACACATTCGCTATTGCTGATTTTGCTTCAGTCCACGCAGGCTCTCCACCGACCCCGCGTCGGTGGGAGCATGACTGGTCGGCTACAAACCAAGGACAGCGCGAAACACACCCTCCACCGACCCTGTGTCGGTGGGTGGGCGACTTTTGGCTGCTCACCGCGGCTACACCGACGCAGGGTCGGTGCAGGCCAACGCAGCGTCCCCGTTGTCTGCTGTAGCTTAGCAGTCCGCGGTCCACCGACACGGGGTCGGTGGAGCCGTGAAAACTCTGACGGCTGGTGTTTGAAATGGCCCACGTGGAGTCTTTGTGATAGTATCGAGGCACCATGATTCCAGAACCGCTTTACACAATCGAAAACTGCGCCCCAGCGTATCAGTTGCGATGGTCGCTGGCGTTGTTTTCGTCGCTGCCTTTGCCGCCGTTCGATCAATGGCTTGATGATTTGAAAGCCGTCACTGAACGTGACAGTGTTCGTATTCTGGAGTATCACGTGCTTCCGAACGGGACGAATCTGTTTCTGTTGAGCACTCAAACGTCCGTCACTCCACCGGCCATTGTCAAACCCATCAAGGGACGATTGCAGACCATTCTCAGACCAGTCGCCACGATTGACTTTCGATGCAACTTTCGTCTGACATCGGTTGGTGAAGCGACTGTCAGTGTTGTGGAAAACTACGTCGCTCAACAACTGGAACATCATCGTCTGGCGAGTCATTCCAGCCAGCAACTGCTGCAAAGGTTCTCGCTGGCATTCGACGACGTTGACCTCACGGAACCGTTGAACAGCAGTCATGGGCAGTACGTACTGGCCCTGCATATTGTTCTGGTCCATGCAGCGCGCTGGCGCATTGCGGAACCTGCATTCCTTGAGAAAACCCGTGACGCCATTTTGGCGGCGGCGGCGAAGAAACAACATCGCATTTTGCGTCTGTCGCTGCTGCCGGATCACGTGCATTTTACATTGAAAATACGTTATGAAGTTTCGCCCGCTGAAGTGGCTTTGTCGTACATGAATAACATTGCATTCAGGCACGGGATGTTGAACCTGTGGATGCCCAGCTACTACGTTGGAACCATCGGCCCGTATGATATGAACGCGGTTCGACGGATGCAGTAAAAGCCCGTGTGGACTTGGGTGAAAAATAACGCATTTCACGGCTCCATCGACCCTGCGTCGGTGGACCGCAGACTGGTGAGCTACAGCAGCAAGATCGCACTCCGTCCCTTGGCCTGCACCGACCCTGCGTCGGTGTAGCCGCGACGAATAGCCAAAAGTCGCCCAGCCACCGACTCGGGGTCGGAGGAGGGTGAGGTTTGTAGCGTCTTTTTGTTGTAGCTGACCAGTCATGCTTCCACCGACGCGGGGTCGGGTGGAGAGCGTGTGCTCGAGCCATTCGCGATTGAGCTGCGGGTTTGTCATTTTTCCAACTCCCGGTTGAGTTCGTTGAGTGTTGATTCGATCTGATCGAGTTGATCGTCTTGATGCCATTGCAGTTCGGCGTCGATTGGCGGTGAGGTGGCTGCGTCACTCACAGTGGGAACTTGTGTTTGCGTTTCAACAGTATTCGTTTCACGTTGCCGCACGTTCGTAGTGACCAGATTCCGCAGTGACAGTGAAATTGCAATTGCGGCGATCAACGCTCCTCCAACAAGAACTCCGGATTTCCTGAACCACCGCACTTCTTTACGCGGCTGAAACATCAATGGCAGAGACACCACGCTCGGCTGCTGCACATGGGCCAGACATTCTTCCAGCAGCGTTGCCACCTCTTCAGCGGATGCAAATCGATCGGAGGCACTCTTGCTCAACAAGCGATCGATGAACTGACACAACCATAGCGGCACATCCGGTCGCACTTCCTGAATCGGGCGATGAGCGTGATCGGTGATGCGGCGAAGAATTCCATAAGGTGTTTCAGCTCGGAACGGCGGATGGCCTGTCGCCATGGCGTACATCATGCTGCCGAGACTGAACAGATCGCTGCGGTCATTGATGCCTTCGCCGCGCGCTTGTTCGGGTGACATGTATTGAGGTGTGCCGGCGATGACTCCGCTACGAGTCAGACTGGCGTCGTCAGCCGCGCGGGCCAATCCAAAGTCCGTGATGAGAACGCGTTCCACATTCTCCGGTAGCAGGATGTTGGCCGGTTTAATATCGCGATGCACGAGTCCCTGATCGTGAGCCGCCGCGAGGCCTCGTGCGGTTTGCATTGCGATGCGAAGAATCTCAGCGACGGAAAGCGGTCCGTGGCGGTCGATGCGTTTTTGCAGCGACTGGCCTTTAATATACGGCATGATCAAATAAGGCAGGCTGTTGAATTCGCTCACGCCGTGTATCGCGATGACGTTGTCGTGGACCACGGCAGCCGCTGCCTGAGCTTCCCGCGCGAATCGTTGGCGAGCCGAACCGCTGCTGGCGTAGTGCGGTGCCAGAACTTTGATGGCGGCGTAGCGATTGAGCGCGGGGTCGAGTCCCTTCAGCACGATTCCCATGCCGCCAAATCCGACGACGCCGGAGATTTCGTAGCCGGCGAATCGACCTAACATTCTTGGATCGTCGGTGGGGGCAAGAAAGTCGAGTCGTAAAGATTCGTGTTGCGGAGTCTGCGACAGTTCATCCGCAGATGACTTCACATGAACCTGATCGCTGGAACTTAAAAACGTCTTTGCATCATTCCAAAGCATCTGGTCCGCCGTCCGCTGCTGCAACATTTCGCAGCAGGCACCGCATCCGTCGAGATGTTGCTCGAATTCAGTCTGTTGAACTTCCGAAAGCCGATCCGCCAGGAAATCATCAACGAGTTCAGGATTACAAGATTGTGTTGCCCTACGATTTTTCATCAGCATATTCTTCCACTTTTTCCTTGAGCCGTTTCATGACTCGGCTGCGGGAGGCATACACGCTACCGCGAGTTCGTCCGAGCTGCACGGCGGCGACTTCAACATCAACTCCATCAACTGCCGTCAGCCAAAAACTGTTCCATGTGTCGTCTGAAAATTCACATCGAATCTGCAGCGCGGCTCTGGAGAATACCTCACGGCGATACTCTGTTCGCAGCAGATCCGAATCGGGACCGTTGCGATCCGGACGTTGCTGCAACAACGCATCAATCGTTTCATTTGCTGCGGCTCGATCGCGAACACCGCGCGTCAGCGCATTCAGGATCGCGTTGTTGGCGACTGTCTGCAGCCATGTACGAAATCTCCCTCGCGATGCATCCGGCTCCCATTTCTCAACCGCGCGCGATACCGCCAGCAGTACCTGTTGCGCCAGATCGTCCGCGTCGGCATCCTGCAGTCCTTTGATTCTGGCGAGGCGAAGAATGACCGGAGTATAAATTGCGGCAAACTCATCCCATGCGTCCCCGTCGTTCACATCAGAACGCGCAGCAACAGACTGGGGCGAGTTTCAGGCAGGTTCATACAGAATCTCGGGAAAACAAAGAATTCTGTATCTTACACACAGCTCGCGGAAAAACTTGACAAGAATTCAGGGCCGCGCAGAAAGCAATTGCCGGACTGTTATCTCTAGGAGAGCGACAGGAAAGGATTTCCCAGCCACTTGATGTACAATGACGTGGACTTAAGGAGAAACGACGCCGTTCACGGCTCTACCGACCCGGCAGGCTGTCGATTTAACGGTATAATCAACTTGGTTTTCTCAGCTTTTGTCCAACGAGAGGGTCCGCCCGATGCAACAGAATCCGTTTCCCGGCATGAATCCCTGGCTCGAATCGCACTGGGGAGATATTCACACATCACTTACCACGTATGCTCGAGACAGCATCCAGTCGCAATTGCCAGCCGGTCTTCGGGCGCGTGTCGAAGAGTACGTGGGCGTTGACGTCGATGAAAATGAAAACGGTGGCCGATTCGCCAGTCCGTCGCAAAGCGATTCCAATATCCGATTTTCACCGGATGTGCGAGTGATCGAACATGCTCGCCCCGAGATTGATCGTGGTGGAACGGCGGTGGCCATTGCAGTCGCCGAACCGGTGTTGGTTGCTCGCCGCCTGGACCCACCGACTCTGCGTCGATTGCAAATCGTTGATTCCGCGAACGGTCATCGAATCGTGACCGCGATTGAGTTCCTCAGTCCCGCAAACAAAATCGGCAGACTGGGCCGCCGCAAGTACCTCAAAAAACAAGCTTTGATGCTTGAGGCAAACGTGAACCTTGTGGAAATTGATCTGATCCGCCTTGGCAGTTGGGTGCTCGCGGCACCCGAGTCGGCAGTTCCCGAGTATTGTCGTCATCCGTATCGGATTAGCGTGGTTCGCGCAGAGGATCCTGATGTGGCCGAAGTCTATCCGGCGCGGATGGACCAGCCCCTGCCAACGATCCGCATTCCACTCCGACCGGACGACAAAGACGTGACCTTGCAGCTCCAGTCGCTGTTGAACATGGCCTATGTTAACGGACGTTATGGAGATGACATCGACTATCGAGAGCCGCCCAAACCACCGCTTGTCGGCAGCGACGCGGAGTGGGCCGACGTCTGGTTGCGTGAGCAGAAGATTCGAGTCTAGTAAATTGAATGCTCGGACGTTTCAATCGCACTTTTCCTGACTCAAACCTTGCGCGCCATCCTGTCACGGCGAATCAGCGTCGCCACACCAAACGCCAGAGCCAGCACAGTGGCAATTCCCAGAACGCGAACGGTCCACTGCACGGCGGCTCCAAACTTTCCGGTGGTTGGATCGTAAACGTAGCATCGCAGGAATGACGTGGGTCCGCCGACATCGGAAACTTCTGCCACCGTTCCCAGGCGCGCTGACTCAATGGCGGCCGCAAGTTTGACTTCGGGAAACTCGACGCCGTTCAGGCAATCGGTGATCACGCCCTGAGGCGACAGCAGAAACACTCCGGCCGGATGAGCGAACTGCTTGGTTTCCTCATCCCACACGTAGTGATATCCCAGACTGGAAGTGAGAGCCTCGATCGATGCTTCGCTTCCTGTCAGGCAATGCCAACCCTGTTCTGTTCCTGGGCGAGCGTACCGGCGAACGAGTTGTTCCAGTGAAGCTTTTGCCTTTTCCGGAGTGTCGCGTGGATCAAAGCTGACCAAAATGACCTGAAAATCGGTCCCGGCGTTTGCCTTGACCTCGGCCAGTGACCTAACCAGTCCATCCGCCGCCAACTTGCAGAGCATCGGACATTCAAAATACACCAGACACAACACCGCCGGCTTTTGCTGCAACGTTGTCCTCAGCGTTGTGTCCCGACCGTGATGGTCGCGAAACATTCCGTCCAGTGCGATTTCTTTTCCGATCGGTGGCTCCAGCGAGACATCGTTGAGCAGTTCGCGCGAGGTTTGCCCAACAACACCATTTGCCGTAACCAGAGAAAAGACAAAGCTCAACAAGACAGGCAGGTAGAATCGCATCAGGGTCGCCAAATGAGAGTTGAGGAGCAGAGTACAAAGCTTAAGGATGGTCGAGGATTTCGCTCAGTGGCTCGTCGTGTTCGTCCTGAATCAGCTTTCGTCCATCTGCGATTTTTGCAAACAGATAACAAAGACCTGGAATCACGAAGACGCCAATCAATGTTCCAGCCAGCATCCCACCGGTTGCGGCGGTACCGATCGTGCGATTTCCGTTCGCGCCGGGGCCAGACGCATAAACCAGCGGCAACATTCCTGCGACAAAGGCAAACGACGTCATCAGAATTGGACGGAGTCGAAGCTTAGCTCCCTCCACGGTCGCATCCAGAATGCTAAGTCCCGCCTGGCGTTGCTGAACCGCAAACTCGACGATCAGAATCGCATTTTTACCCAGTAAGCCAACCAGCATGACGAGTCCCACCTGAGCATAAACGTTGTTCGATAATCCCGTGAATTGCAGTAACCATAATGCCCCGAAGATGCCCACAGGTAACGACGAAAGCACGCCTAAAGGCAGGATAAAGCTTTCATATTGCGCTGACAGCAATAGGTAGACGAACACGATTACAACCAGCAGAATGTAGACCGCCGCGTTTCCCTGACGAGACTCTTCGTACGCAAGTCCCTCCCAGCCGAGTCCATATCCGTGCGGGAGAGTCTCCTCCGCAACCTGCGCCACCGCTTCAATGGCCTGCCCGACGCTATAGCCGTGAGTTGGTGAAGCCTGGATGGCAGCAGACGGATAGAGATTGTAACGAGTAATCTCGTTCAATCCCTCCTGCAGGTCCAGACGCATGAATGACGAATAGGGGACTTCTTCGTCACGATCATTCTTGATGTACAGATTCGAAAGGTCTTTGGGAAGTCGACGGAACTCAGGCGATGCCTGAACATAGACCTTGTAAAACTTCCCGAAACGCACAAATCCCAACTCGTAGGTACTACCGATCACTACGGCAAGATTGTCCATTGCGTTTCCGATCGTCACGCCCTTTTGCATCGCCGCATTGTTGTCGATGATCAATTCATATTGTGGATAGTCGTTTGCGAAAAAGGTGAATAGCTTGGTGAGTTCCTTTCGCTTTGAGAGAGCCTCCATGAATTTGTCATTCACTTCGCCGAGCGCTTTGTAGTCGTACGAATCGGTCTTATCGAGCATTCGGAAAGCGATCCCACCCGCCGTCCCAAAGCCTGGTACGGCCGGCGGTTGATAGAACTCAATCTTGCAATTTGTGATGACACGAGACTGTTTCTCCAGTTCTTCAATGATCTCAACAGACGTCATGTCGCGGTCAGACCAGTTCTTCAGGTTGATCAGGCAGGTTCCCGCGTTCGATCCGCGTCCTTCCGTCAGGACTTCGTAACCTGCCAGGGCGCATACTGTTTTGATGCCCTCCACTTTTTCAGCGACTGCCTGCAATTCCTCGACCTTTACATTGGTATATTCCAGCGTTGAACCAGGAGGCGTTTGGATAATTCCATAGATCATCCCCTGGTCTTCATTGGGAATGAATCCTGTGGGCAGCGTCGAGCCAACGCGGTAAACGGCATAGCTAAAACAACCAATCACAATGATGGTGAGCAACCTCACAGGTGCGATCAATCGCACCACGCCGGCATAACCACCCGTGACCTTTTCGACAACCTGATCAAAAGCACTCAGCAGCGTGTCAAGCAAGCCGATGTTTTCACCAGCCACCACGACCAGCAAACCCAGCAGTTTGTTCAGTCCGAACGCTGCAATCACGGCCAGCACAATGGCTGACGAATTCTCCATGTCCAGTCGTTCGCGGAAGAGATAAAACGAACCGTAGCCGATTCCCAGGGCGATTAGTGCTGAGAAAAATCGCACTGGCATTGCTTTCCACAGTCGCGAGCCAAGGCCCAAAACTATCCTGTCCAGGATGCCATAAATGCCGTTTCGAATCTTCGCTAAACGGTTAACCTGGCGTTTTCCGTCAGGCGTATGCGGCTTCAAAATAATCGCGCAGAGAACTGGCGTGAGGGTCAACGCGACGATCGCGGAAAGCACAATGGTCGATGCCATCGTAATCCCGAATTGACGATAAAATGTTCCGACCGGACCGGTCATAAAGCACACCGGTACAAACACCGCTGTCATCACCAGCGTGATGGCGATGATGGCCCCGCTGATCTCCTTGAGCACTTCCATCGAAGCTCGATACGGTGAAAGATGCAATTCGTGCATCTTGGCATGCACCGCCTCGACGACGACGATCGCATCGTCCACAACAACGCCGATGGCCAGGACCAGCGCGAACAGCGTGATCATATTGATGGACAAACCGAACAACCCCATCCAGAAAAATGCGCCTACCAGCGAGACAGGGACCGCGAGGACAGGGATCAACGTCGAGCGAAAGTCGCCGAGAAACAGGAATACGACCAGCGACACCAACACAAAGGCTTCCAACAGTGTGTGAATCACTTCGTCGATTGACGCATCCAGGAAGTTCGAAACGTCGTAGGTAATGGCGTATTCCATTCCTGGCGGAAACGACTCTTTCTTGATCTTCTCAAGCTCTACCTTGACAGCGCTGATCACATCCCGAGCATTTGTGCCTGGATTCTGCTTCAGGACAATCGCGGCGGACGGACTGCCGTTGATGTTTGAATAGATGTCGTAGAATTCGCTGCCCAGTTTGACCTCAGCGACATCCTTCAGAAGCAGGACCTCTCCGTCGGGTGTCGCACGCAGGATGATATTCTCATACTGCTCCGGTTCGCTGTAACGTTCCTGATACCGCAATGAGTATTCAATGGACTGCGATACTTGTCCGGTCGCCTGCCCAAGCCGCCCTGGAACGCCAATGATACTTTGCCGCTCCATCGCAGTCATCACGTCTTCGGAAGAAATGCCGTAAGCCCGCATGCGTTCAAGATCGAGCCACACTCGCATCGCGAATTCACGACTTCCCAGAATCGTGGCCCTGCCCACCCCTGGAATTCGCCGGATGACCGTCGCGACATTGACGCTGGTGAAGTTGTACAGGAATTTCTCGTCGGCTGCTGGATCTTTGCTGAACACGTTGACGTACATCAACATGCTGGGCATTTCCTGACCTACGAGAATCCCTTCGCGTTGCACCAATTCCGGGAGGCGACTTTTCATCAGGTTCACCCGGGTCTGCACATTGACAATCGCCGCGTTGATAGGTGTCCCAGGTTCAAAATAGACCTGAATACTCGCTTCACCAGCGCTGGTGGCATCGGAAACGATGTAGCGCATGTTTTTCACGCCGTTGATGGCCTGCTCCAACGGAATCAGAACGGAATTGGTCAGCACGGCCGCGTTGGCCCCGGGATAGGTGATGGAGACCAGCACTCGGGGCGGAGCGATGGACGGGAACTGCGCCACCGGCAGCGAGTTGATCGACAACAGGCCGAGGAAGACGATGATCAGCGAAATCACGATCGCCAGTGTCGGTCGATGAAGGATTTTCTCGAACACAAGATGCCCTTTTATTCCGCTTTGTTCTTGAGCCTCGTCAGAACTTCTTCGGGCTTTTTGAACTCGTACTCAGTCTTGTCGCCGTCTCGGACTTGCCGGACACCGTCCAGGACAAACTTGTCGTCTTTGCTTAGCCCCTTTGAGATCACGAATATATCTTCCAACTCTTCCGCAACCGTAATCTCACGCTGTTTCACAACATTATTCTCCAGTACGTAAACGTAGCGACGATCCAAAATGTTGAACGTCGCGCGCTGCGGAATGACGAGAGCATCGTTCAGATGTTGCGGGATTCTGATAGTTCCGGTTTGCCCATGCCGCAGGATGTTTTGCGGATTTTGAAAGTCACCGCGAAACGAGATGTTGCCCGTCTTGTTATTAAAATTGGTTTCAATGGCACCGATTTTTCCTGTCTCACCAAACTTCTTGTGGTTTGCCAGCACCAACTCAAGGACTATGCCTTTGTCAAAGTCCGGGGTCTCGCTGTACTCCAGATATCTCGCTTCCGGAACATTGAAATAGACCCACATCACTTTGTTGTCTGATAACGTGGTCAATAAATCACCTTCGCTAATCAGGCTGCCCTGCTGCGCGTCCTGACGATCCACCATTCCGTCAAACGCGGCCTTGACGTCAGTCAGTCCCAGTTCGGTGCGGGCCAGATCAACCTTGGCATTGACGTTATCCAGTTTGGCCTGAGCAAGGTTCAATTCCTGGACTGAGACCACCTTTTCATCCACCAGTTTTTTAGTGTTAGCAAACTCGATTTCCGCCGTTTTGGCTTCAGCAACGACCGCGTCAAGACTTGCTTTCTTAAGCGACGCCAGGATGCGAAACATCACGTCGCCCTGCTTTACCGATTGACCTTCCGTAACCTCAATCGATTCCAGATAACCGCTTTCGAGTGCATGCACGTCGATATGCCGACGAGAGTGAATCTGGCACACATAGTCTCGATAGCTGGTGACGTCCTGTACGCCAGGGCTTGTTGCGACAATCGGATGTTTCGCCGTTGACTCGGAATCCGATGTTTGCCCCTGCTTGTCTGAATCACCGGATGGTCGACAACCAGCAAAGAATATGAGAAACAAGTTGAACAACACCAATATCGAGCATGATTTCATAAGTTCATTTCCAGACACCCGTCGGGCTACAACTCTGTGCAGCCGCAGATCAAGTGTTGTGCAAAACCCATCTCTTCGGATTGCGGTTGCAGTCGCTTCAATCCCACCGTTGTCGCATATCCCGCAATCGCTATGCCGTTTCCCATCAAATACCTGTCAGGCAAGTCATCACCCACGTATCCAAAAAAGTCACACATTGGACGCAATTTGCGACCATTTGACTCAGTCACTCATCCCCACCATCAGGTGCAATGCGCGGTTCTAAGGCGCGCCTGGCTCACTGACTACTGAATGACCATCCTGGACAATGTTTTCCCGGACAGGAATTTCAGGAACGCTGGAGATATCGCGGGGCATTGATCCTGCATGACTTTCATGGCTGGGACGCAGGCGCTTTGCAGCAAGACATCAAGTTTGATCTGAAGCACCACGGACATATCGAACGCCTCGCAATTGTGGGCGAGTCGAGATGGCAAAAAGGCATGGCAATTTTCTGCAAGCCGTTCACGAGTGCAAAAATCCAATATTTTGACCACGTAAAACCTGCTGCGGCTAAAGCCTTGATCAAATGCGACGATTGAACTCTGTAGCGGTTGTCGAACATCTCACGTCTTTACGAAGTCGCAAACGCGACTCGCGACATGGCTCCCGCGTCAGGTCAGCTGCGGCTCTATGAACATTTGCATCCGTTGCTGTCGGAGAGAAGTTGCGGATTGCAAGCTCGATGAATGCCGGAGACACCAACGAAGAATTACAGTTCGTGGAGGTGACACGTTTCTTCAGAAATTGTAATTCCGCTTCAATGCAGTAGTCGAGCAACATTAGACTTTTGCAAGTTTCTCCCACATGCGGAATCCACCCAAAAAAGCGAGGGCGTTGTCTCCCAGGCGGCAGCCTTGCGGAAGTGTTTTCAGCTTCTTGGCGTTGCCACCGCCGAGCACCACATCGTCGGGATGGAGCGCCTCGATCATCCGCGCCACGAGGAATTCGACATGCTTCTGCCAGCGTGCCTTTCCCAGACGCGCCAGGCCTTGCGCCCGGACGTAATCTTCATATTCACGTTTTCGGTACGTGAGATGCGCCAGTTCCATCGGCACGACAACACCTTCGGACACAATCGCCGAGCCCAGCCCGGTGCCCAGCCCTAAAAACAGCATCAGTCCATCCTGATAACTGCCCAGTGCCTGCATTGCCGCGTCATTCATCAATTTTACAGGGCAACCGAAGGCCGCTGGAAAATTGAAATCGACCCAGGTCGGAGCAAGGTTGTGCGGTTCCGCGACAATTCGTCCCCGATGAATCACGCCGGGATAACCCAGTGAGACCGCGTCATACTTCCAGTCCCCAGCCAGTTCCTTCACGCCACGAACCATTTGTTCCGGGGTCATCGATTCGCCGGACGGAAACCGCCTGGATTCAGACTCACCGCTGACGAGTATTTTTACGTTCGTTCCATTCCACCCACATCAGCCACCAAAATATTCACACGCAGTTTCCTTGAAATGTCCTGTGTCGGCATCGTCGTGCCCAAATATCTCACTTCCGATGTATCGATGCAACTATCAATGGCTTCCGCATTCCGCCCAAACGGATCAACGTCATGGCGACTGGATTGGAGTATTTTCCAGGCTGCGACTATCTTACCACCCATCGACTTTGCAAACGGCATCAGGACGACAGATTTTTTTCCTCGGAAGGCCATATCGTGTCCGATCCCCAAACCAATCCTTTCGTGGGCGCAAATGGTGAACCTCTGCTCCGCAATGGCATAACCGCGTTTCTCGACATTCTTGGCTTCTCGCAATTCTGCGGCGAGCACACCGAGATCGACAAAGCTCAGGATTTGCTGCAGCGAATCGCAAATGCAATCAGCAATGCCCGTAATTTTCTGTTACTGGCATCGGGATTCACCGGATTGTCCGAGCAATGTTCGGATTGTGAGAACCGATGAAGAGACTGTGATTCGCCGCTGGGCCGAAGTTGCTCATCCGGTCTGATCACAACTTCAGAAATAAGTCCAGACTTGTGCCCGCACAAGGAGCCCGCTGCCTCCGGCGATAAACCCCGTTCGATCCTGTTGAGCGGGAGAGTCTTCGACCTGGGAGACGTCCATCGTAAACCGCCAGTCAGGTTTTCCCTTGACATATTGATTGACCGTCACACCCGGCGCGAGAGCGCCCTGTTCCACTAACTGTGTCCCGTCTGACAGTCAAATGGAAGTCTGCTCAGGCCCCGGCCCCAGCGTGGGGTTCGCGTCCTGTCGGCTAAACGTTAGCGCCTGGCCAACTCGCACAACAGGTTTGGAATGAAACGCGATATCGGAGAAACCTGGGCCGAATTCTCCAAGTGGCTCCCACCACAGCATTCCCGAATAGACCAGATTGGTGTCAACTTCCGAAGCGGCCAGATTGAAAGTATTAAATCCGTCGCCAATCATCGTGTGATAGTGAAAGCCAGGAAAGAGTTCGCCATCGGCCCAGATGCCTGCTGTCATGGATGGCCTGAAAAACGTGGTGGCCAAAGAGCGTTCGGCCCCCAGTGTCACCCGAGAACTCTCCTGCCATTCCCATGTGCCTGGGACTTTGCCAAGGCCGTATGCGACGTTAAACGCCGGATCAAACGGGTGCCGAATCCATGCCATCAACATTAGGATCTGTTGATCCGCCACAGTGTTGTAATCAATGTTGGCGTAGTACTCGAGCAGAGGGTCGATGGCGTATCCTGAAAAGATCAGGCGCCCCCGGTTGATTTCAAAGTCATTTCGCGAAGGCGTGGCCACTGTCCGGCCTGCGGCGTTGATCGTGGAAGGATCATTGCTGGCGAAGCCCGTATAGCGGAACTGGTTCTGCAGATTGATCTTTAACTCGAAAGGATCGCGTTGCGGATTCTTCGGGCGAAGCGTCCAGCCGCTATCGTAAATGACGCCGTGCGAGAATCGTGTTTCTGCATCGGGGTACGATGAATGTAGTTCAGATTCACTGCGGCTGGTGGAGCGTCCTTCGAGAGCGTCGAGCTGACTTTGGAGACCCGAGACGATTTGTTCCAGTTCTTCTATTCTCGAATCGTGTGCTCCGTGCAACTCCTGCAGTGGCTCGTCCCCCAATCCTGAATTCCCGGCGACCAGCAGGAGTGCGAACATCAAACGACGAAGCATTTCCACGCTGCCTTTTTCAGCTCGAGGTATCATTCCGCGCGGACCATCCGACGAATTGCAAAGTCCTTCATCAATCTCGGCATGTCTGACTGTAAACATTTAACGATTACATCGACTTTGGCGGGGAAAGTGCATTCTGCCCCGCCGGAATTGAAGAATCCGGGATGCCAGGATGGAGCCGCACATCGCCGCGCAGGTTGACAGCTTTTTGTCCACGATCAAGCATAACATCAGTCGCACAAAGTTAACATTTGACCCCTTGAATTACAGAATGGCAGAAGTATCATGCGATCTCAGTAATTGCCGTTGCTGTTTGACTTTCAGGCATTTCATGTTCATGTTTGCAGGGGACAACCGGATGTCGGAGTTGCAAGAAAACCCAACACTGCTGGTCGTTGACGTTACCCTCCGGGAAGATGGTTTGGTGACACGGATCCGGCAATACCTTGAGGAACACTCTTCCTTTCGCGGGCGCACCGGCGTATTGACGATCGAAAAGTCTGGTGAAACCATCGTACTTTCAGTCAGGTTGCCTTCGTTTTATCTAAAGCAGACGCTCCAGGAAGCCGTCCGAAAAGTCCCCGGTGTGCGTTATATTGATAACCGAACGCATGTGACCTGATTCGCGCCGCCAGGCGAATGGGCGCTCAAATCAGGATGACACTGAGCCCGACTGTTCAAACTCAACAATCGCCTGATCCACAGACAGATGGCGACCCAAATATCCTACTTGTCCTTCGATGCCCTCCGCCCGCAGCAAGTCACGCACATTCGAGTGAGCTTCAACCAGACGCAACCTCACGCCACGCTCGGTAAGGTCCTGCTGAAGTCTGGACAAACCGCGAGCCCCCGCGACATCGCACTGGGGTGAATTGGACAGGTCGCAGATGACGAGTTGCAATGGTGCAGTCGATTGAATCTTCTTCCACACGATGTCGCGCACGTGGTCTACATTGAAGTACAGCAATGACGCTTCAACACGGAAGATCAAGACACATGGAACCGTTTCATTGTCCCGGTGGCGATCTGCATCAGAATATCGCCGTGATCCGGGAATTCGGCCCAGAAAAGCAACATGCGGCCGCGCTGCGACTGTGATCAGCATCAGCAGCGAAACAACAGCCGCCAACAGAACTCCTTTGAGAATTCCAAGGAACAACACGCCAATCAGAGCCACTATCGAAATGCGAAATTCCAGCCGGCTGACTTTGCGGAGCCGCCGCAGCGCAGGCACGTCAATCAAGCCGCGCACGGCGAACAGCACCACCGCAGCCAGCACGACCGAGGGCAGGTTTCGCAACAGCCCCGTTAGATACAACAGACACAGGCCAAGGCTGAAGGAAGCAACGATCAGAGCCAGGGGAGAACGCGCGCCGGCCTTGTCATTGACCGCGGATTGCGAGAGTCCCCCGGCCACTGGAAATCCCTGAGCGAAAGCGACCGCGAAATTCGCAGCACCGAGCCCCAACAACGCCTGACGTGAATCCACTTCGTAACCGTTTTTCGCCGACCAGCAGCAGCGACAACGCGGACAATCCAAAGCCCAGTACCACCCAGTTTAACTCCGGCAGTTGCTGGCCAAGAATCCAAAGCCGCTCAAAGAAATGCTCGCCTCCACCCGGAACGCCAAACAATTTCGGCAATTGCGTCAGCGCAATTGTCAGTGCGGC
Source organism: Planctomycetales bacterium (assembly GCA_038214195.1). GTDB lineage: Bacteria > Planctomycetota > Planctomycetia > Planctomycetales > Planctomycetaceae > SXXK01. The sequence goes on along the minus strand of JBBQSE010000008.1, from coordinate 31,492 downwards.
TCCCGCTTTGAAGCCAGGCAGGATCGTCTCGCTGACAAAGCTCATTAGCGCACTGAGTCTGAACAGCTATGCCAGCACACTCAAGATTGCCACAACCAGCGCGGTGAGCGAAGCAATCCCGGCCCACAATGCCGGATCGCCCTCGGCCATTCCAGCGATTGTCGTCCCAACCAGCATCGCGATGGCTGAAGTTGGACCAATCGCCAGTTGCCGCGATGTGCCAAACAACGCATAGGCACACCACCAAGTAGATAACAGTAAATGCCACAATGAGGAGGCAGTCCCGCCAGAGTTGCATAGGCCAGCGACACCGGGATCGCATAGGCGGCCAATGTCACACCGGCCACGACGTCAGGCATCAGCCAGCCACGCTGATAGCTCCGAAGCCACTGCGCTGGCGGCCAAATCGTCAGCCTTCTGATCTCATTCCGATCAGCCATCGTTACGACTCACTTGTCGTTGAAACAATTCACGGTATTCAATCATTCCGCATCAACCCGTCCAGCGAATCGCGGATCACTCGCGCGCTGTCACGCAACAGGCTGGATTCCTGTTTGTCCAGCGGAAGCGGAAAGGTCTCCAGGACTCCATCGCCGCCGACCATTCTCGGCATTGCCACGGTAACGTCGCGCACTCCAGCAACTTCGGCCGCCGGGGCACAGACAGTAAGGATCGATCGCTGGTCATGCAAAATGACGTCCACGATACGTGCCAATGCACTGCCGATACCGTAATAGGTCGCGCCCTTGCCATTGATGATGGTGTACGCGGCACGCCGCACGTTCTGATCGATCGTCGCGCGAATTTCTTCCGTAATCTCAATTCCTCGCAGCCGTGCGAACGAATCCAGCGGCATCCCGCCGATCGTCGCGAGCGACCAGGTCAGAACTTCCGAATCACCATGCTCACCCACCACATACGCATGAACATGGTGCGGATCGACACCACAGTGAACGCCGATCAGACTGCGAAAGCGGGCAGTGTCCAGCATTGTTCCCGATCCGAGCACTCGACCCGGCTGTACGCCGCATTCGGCCGCATACTGCGCCGTCAAATGTGTCATCACATCGACAGGATTGCTGGCGACAACAAGCACAGCATCCGGCGCATGCCTGAGCACTGCCGGAACGACTTCGTGAAACACGGCTGCATTCCGCTGCAACAGCTGCAGTCGCGTCTCTCCCGGCTTCTGGCCCACACCAGCGCAAATCAGCACGACGCGACTTTCGGCCAGCGCTTCGTAGCCCCCGGAGTTCACTTCCAGCGGGTGAGCGAACGGCACGGCATGGCGGATGTCGTCCGCTTCAGCCGACGCGCGGGCCGCATTCTTATCGACGAGTACAATCTCTCGACCGATGCCCTGCATCACCATCGCGTACGCCGCAGTCGCCCCAACGGCTCCGCTCCCAACAATTCCAACTTTCATCTCGAACTCCCGATGTTCCAGCTGTTGATGGGTCCTTGAACACGTCAATCCTCAAAGCATGGCTTCAGACGAGAATCACTGGTCAGAATTTGCTCGACTTCAGGCATGACATCCCGACTGGAAAGGATGGTGTAAAAATTCTCTTTGATGAAAGGGGCTGACTGAACAGCCTGCAACCATTCGGATCGTGAAAACGGATCTTCGGCAATCGCCGTCCAGAAGCCGGTGGCATCGAACAAATCGATGATTCGATCCGTATTGATGCCCTGGAGAAGGCTGATGATGTAGGTCGCAATCCCCACCTGAAGTCCGTGAAGGCGGGGTCGCCGGGAGATTGCGTCGAGTGCGTGCGAGATCAGGTGTTCGCTTCCACTGGCTGGTCGCGATGATCCACAGATTTCCATCGCGATGCCATTCATCATCAGGGCTGTGGCAAGAAGCCGGATGCCATCCAGCGCACCTTTCTTCACGCGAACCAAAGTTGGAATGGCTATGTGTACAGGCCGAAGCATTTCATTTCACGCTTTGCAACAAGTGACCGGAAATGTCGGACCAACTCTCGAACGGATGAAACGGCAAATGTTCGCGTCGAAGCGTGTCGGCCAAATCACCGCGTGCAAAACGCAGGTCGGCCGGAACGAGACGAGCCGGTTCAGCGTCGGGAAATCCGTCGCCCGCAAAGGCGACCGTACAGCCTTTGCTTAGAAAGTGTTGGACGACTCCGGCTTTATCGACGCCGATCGTCGGCGACCAGAATGGCGAATCCTTCGGCATCTCCATCAAAAGTCCCTTCCCGGATTCAAATCGTCCCGGATTGGCATGAATTTCGATTTCAACGCCCGCGTCGAGCAGCAAACGGCGGATATACCATTCGCAGCCAGCAGACGTGATGACAACCTTCCAGCCCGCCCGCCGCAGGGAATTCAAAGTCGCCGGAAGTTTTGGGTCCAGTTCCATTCTTTCGAGGACAGCCAAAACTTCAGTCTCGCTCGCTCGGATCGCCGCAAAATATCGGCGCAGAGCTTCAAAGTGCGTTATAGCACCATCTCGATACTCAGCCCAATAGTCCGGTACATTTTCAGGAATAAGTGACTCTAATGCCAGCTTGTAGAAGTCATAACGTGTCATCGTTCCATCGAAGTCGCTGACAAGGACGCCCTGGCCTGGATTTGCCTCGAGTGATGTGCCCATCATTCATGTCTCTCCTCCAGCCGTCAGGATTTAGTGAAATTGAGGCCGGGATCATTGGCCTCCCCGCCGATCATTTTGAACAAAAATTTGGAGGGATCGGCGAAGTCGATTTCTGCCAGCATCGTGCCGCCTGCATTCGGTTCCATTGCCAGATTGTTCTGATCGACTGCAAATATACCTTTGACGGATTCTGTTGATTCTCCCCGAGTGTACGTCCAGACGAACGCGCCATCGGCCGAGAGTTGAAGCTCAAACTTTGCATCCGCGCTGGTGGCCTTCCAGGTGCCCACCATTTGTTCCACGGACAATACTTTCTCCGGGGGAAGATCAGCAGGAGCAGGAGGTGTCGGTGGAGGCGATTTCGCTTCTGTGCCTGCTGGCGCTGTCATCTCAACAAGCTGCGTCAATAGTTTGTCGCCCGGCAATTGTTGCAAAGCCAGACTAAAGGCCTTGTTGGCTGTTTCCTGATGTCCCATCGTTAAATAGTGATAACCAAGCAGAAAGGTTCCATCGGCGGACGTTGGATTCGACTTTGCGAAATCTTCAAGCGCCCGCAACTGCTGGGTATAAACATCGACACTCGGATAGAGGCTGCTCATCGTCGTCCAGTCCCAGCCTGGTCCAGCAGAAAGGACCGCGTAGATCGCCGCTGCCGATTCCGGATATCTCTTGAGTGCGAACAGCACAAGACCCCGAAATTCATGCACAACGGTATCGTGCGGCATGGACTTCAGTGTTGTATCAAGCAGGGTGAGCGAGTTTTCAAAGTTGCCCTGAAAAAACTCAGCGCGAGCATTGTCGAACGCCGCCATGCCTTCGTCCGTTGGCTGTGGAGGGCCTGCGACTGGTGCAGACTCTGTGGTCGCAGTTCCCGGATCAGCCGGGGCCACCTCAACAGATGAACTATTGTCTGAATAAACCACTGAACTATTGTCTGAATAAACCACTGAACTGTTGTCTGAATAAACCACCAACGGCTCCGAATAGCTATAACCACCGCTGCCGCCAGATGCATACCAGGGGTTTGAGTAACCCCAGTAGCCGAAGCCGTAGGCAAGTCGGTTGACGCCCCAGCGTGTCACGCCGAACGCCGCTGCGACCGGGTGGTGGTCCCACATATGATTCCAACCAGATCCGGGACTCCAGTTGCCATTCCAGCAGCTGTTGTACCAGCCACCGTGACGTCCGTGATTGTCGTCGGCAAAGTCTTGCCAGTCTTCGCGATTGTTGTCACGCCAGTCCTGGCGATCGTCCTGCCTATCACCCCGATTGTCCTGCCTGTCACCCCGACCAGATGACATGCGATCGCTCAGGTTTTCGCGTCGACCTTCCAGGGACTGGGGACGATTGGACATGCGGTCCTGAATCCCGGCACCCTGATTTGGGAACCGCGACCCCGCATTGCCACCTCCGAGTCCCGGCAACGTGTTTCCAGGCCGATTGGCAATTCCGGCACCGATGCCCGCCCCAATACCGACGCCAGCTCCAATACCAATGCCCGCTCCAGCGCTTGGCCGATTGGACGGAAGAGTCGATGGCCGAGAAGCGATACCCGAACCGCTTCCGATGCCCGGACGGCCCCCTGGCAGAGTCGATGGTCTTGATCCGATGCCCGACCCAGTACCAGGGCGAGTTGAAGGCAGAGTCGATGGTCGGGACGCGATACCGGAGCCGCTTCCGATGCCTGGTCGGGGGCCAGGCTGTAACCCCGGTCTCGCACCTGTGCCAGCACCCAGACTGGGGCGCGTCGCTGGCACCGCTGGCCTGGAGACACCTCCGCTGGGGCGATTGAATGATGGCGAACTGCCGATTGATGGTCTGGCTCCACCGGAAGGTCGTGAGATGGCTCCTCCCGATGGACGTGAGATGGCTCCGCCCGATGGACGCGAAATTCCACCTCCAGATGGACGCGAAATGCCGCCGCCAGACGGACGCGAGATTCCACCACCACCGCCAACTCTGCCACCGCCACCGCCGAATCCGCCGCCGCCACCACGGCCACCGCGTCCAAAGGCTGTACTCGCGGTGTAACTAACGACCAATACACACAACACAGTTACGAACGTGCTCGACAATCGTGTCTTCATCTGATTTTTCCCGGTACGGAAATCAAGAGCGCGAATCCGGATCTTTAATCCTGACAATGTCGCGGGAATGGACAACAAAGGAAATTCATTCTTTACGTCAACCGATTACTTTGGGTCTTCCGATTCCTGCGGCTGAGGAGGCTGACGAACGACAACCACTTCCACAGGCAGCAGTATTTCGTTTCCGGAAACACGATCCACGGACCTAAACACGTAGCGATCCAGACCTGTGGGCTCGATGTGGTTGGTGGCCGAAGCAGTCGTTCCATCGGTATTCACACTATTCGCCTTGATCAGCCAACCGGTCTCAGTGGAAGTCCAGTTGCTCTCTCCGTAACCGCCTTCGGAGTCAAATATCCAGGACTTGAATCGCTTGCCGAGCGGATCCCAGCCAATCCGCTGACTGATTTTCATAGTCTCCTGCCCGGACTGACTGACGGTGATTTCCTGCAGCAGAAAGCTGTAGTTTTCAGACCAGTGGCAGGAGGTGCGAACCGTGCCGTCCCGGCTCTCATCAATCCAGTCACCAACAAGCCATGAGAGCGCCGCCAAGTGATCGCGATGGGTTGGTGCTGCAGGAACGTCGCGTACCAAACCCATTAACCATTTTCCATCCCGCAGGACGTGGAGAACGTGGTAGCGTCCAGCTTCCGGGGCCTCGCCCTCTGGGGGAACCGTGAGTGTTGAGCCGACTTCAAGGGCCAGACTTGTGCCAATAAAGCGGATCGATTCAATGTTGACCTGAATTCCGGTTTCCGGCTGCTCTTCAAAGACTCCGGTGAACAAGCTTTCAATATCCGCTTGTCCCTGAATGGTGTTGTCATCCTCATCGACGAGCTGTGCCTGCGGCAGAAACAATTCGGCAATTGCTTTTGCATCGTGAGCATTGTACGCCGTCACAAATTGCTCGACATTCGCGCGAATTGCCAATTCCCCCGCCTGTTGCTCGGACTCATTCTTCTTACCGTCTGAATCCTGGGCTTGCACGAATGCAATGGACACGCAGAAGAACAAAGCAAGCACCACGCAAGTGCGATACCAAATCGAGTATTTGAAATTCATATTTCGCCTCGTCCCGGAGGATTGAATGAAAATTCGGCATTGTGAAACTGCCAGGCGATGACCGCAGGCAACACGCCACTGAGTATTGCTAGTCTCCCGAAAAAAACAACGTGGCAGTCAGCAAAATTGCCTGTGAAGGCAACATCGCAACATGTGGCAATGATTCTTTTTTTATTGGTCCACGCATGAACATTAGAGTCGTTTCGGTGAAGCTGCTCTGCGGGTATCTTCAATTGGGTTCTGCGCGAAATGAAGTACGCGGGTTGCTTTTTTGCCTTGCGATTCAGCCACAGATGCGGCGATAGCGTGTAGCCCTGGGTGAAACCCACGGAAACTGGCTTTGCATTTACCACCGGCTAATATCTCAAATCCCTTCAGGATGAATCGCAAACTCCCGGTTCTTACCTGACAAAATCCTTCACGGCGTTGCCCGAAGGGGCGCATTGAGCGAGTCCGAGTGCTGGGGCCGGCGCGCGAGTACACCCAAATTGAAATCGCAATGACCGAGCAGTTCAAGCTCGGCGTCCATCCACCCATTCATGAAAGCGGCGACATTGCGGACACTCCCGGCTGCACGCTCGAAAGCCCGACCGGCAGCGTGCAGGTGGATCACGGGGTTATCTGCGCCCTGCGGCACATTCACATGACGCCCGAGGACGCATTTCGCTACGGCGTGCGTGACAAGTCTGTTGTCCGGGTGCAGATTGCGGGCGACCGTGAACTCGTATTTGGCGACGTACTGGTGCGCGTCGATCCAAACTTCCGACTGGCAATGCATATCGATACGGACGAAGCGAACGCCGCCAACGTCCAGACCGGCGCGGAGGGCTCCGTTGTCGGCATCCAATATGAGGCATGAAGACTGGGCATGACCTGCGACCCGGTTGCGGGTTATGTGCAGGTGCCCTGTATCTCTCGCCAATATCAGTGGCAATGTGTAGGATGCTCCTTCTCTGACAGGTGTTTGGCATCGAGCGGTCAATATGTGTCGTAGTCCAGCAGATGCATGGAATTCTGGCGAATCCCGCTACAAGTAAAGACAGTTGTTTTTCGCTCAATGCTTGGCAACTGTGCCTGGTCGATTCTGCTGTGCGAAACTGGCGATGACGTTTTACGGAGATTTCACAAGTGGAGAAGAAAATGAACGGATACATTCGACGCAGAACCATCGTGGGGCTATTCCTGTTGATTGGTAGTACTGCCGGAGCATTGCCCGGACTGGCAGAAGACGAAGCCGAGCTGAAGTTGTTCCAGGGTTCATGGGTTGTTGTTAAGCTGGTTGAAGACGGCAAAGTCATCTCTTCGGATCAGATTTCGGAAGTTCTGCCTTCCGGTGGCCGAGTTGAAATCGTCGATAACTCCCTGCTGTTTATCGATGTTCATTCAGGACAACGACACGCTCGATCGATCAGCGTCAATGCGACTGAATACCCCAGCACCATCGATATCACAACCGCAGGCGAGCCCGAGGTTAGCCGCGGGATTTACCAGTTCGACAAGGGACAGTTAATCGTTTGTATTGGTGATCCATTCACACAAGAGCGTCCTTCTGAACTTTCGGCCCCGAAGGGTTCCGGAGCGATGTTGATGGTACTGCAACGAAGCAGGCCGTCGATCGATGAACGGAAAAACGGCAGCGTTCCACCTGCCGCCACTGCGGCGGCCCTAACCGATGCAGAGATCCTGAAACAGCTTCCAGGCGTGTGGCGAATGCCGGATCAGCGCGGATACCTTCATATCCGATTCCGCGAGAATGGGACTTTCTCCACATTTCGAGTCTATGAGGAATTGCGTGTGTTTCGTCGTGTATTTGTGGAAACCCCTATCTCCAGCGGTTCGTGGGAAGTTCATGACGGCAGGATTCAAGCCAATCTTGCAACATCGCCGGATCCGGGACGTACAGGATCCAGTCACCTGTTTACCATCAAAGCCATGACATCGACAGAGTTCGTTTTTGTCGATGGCCTCGGACGTTCAAACAAAGCGACTCGTGAAGTTCCGATTGGGAAATAGAGTGCTTAGGATCGCTCGATCAATAAGTGAGCGGCAGGGCGCTAGCCGCCGGTAATTTACACTGCCGATTACCGGCGGCTAGCGCCTTGCCGCTCACTGCATATCGGACAGTGATTTTTAGCGCGATCGTTATCCCGACGGAGCGAGATCCCTTGAATTCGTTATCTCAGCAGACTGAACGCGGCACATCATACCTTTACATGATGGCCGCGTTTTTTATCGTTACCGCTGGCCTCCGGATGGCTCAGGATCTCATCCAGCCATTGCTCCTGTCTGCCTTCATTGCTGTGATTGCGGTACCGATCTACGCATGGCTTGTCAGAAAAAAGATAGCCTCCTGGCTGGCTCTGCTGATTGTGATTTTTGGCGTTGTCCTGCTGCTGCTGCTTGTGATGTGGATTGTGATGACATCCCTTTCAGACTTCACTGCTCGCCAGGATCACTATGCTGTTCAACTGAGATTGCGGACGCAGCCGTTCAGAGACTCTGTCGAACGTCTTTTCCATCAACGGCCCTCCGCAGACTCGGCAGAAAAACAGATTCTGGATTCCCCGGAAAGCTACGCTCTGGCGGAACCCGAGAAGAATGGGGAAAGTTCCACTGGAACGACAGATCGCTTACAAGTCATGGATCCCTTAACGCAGAACGAGCTATTTGGGAAGCAGACCCAGGTTTCGGCACCTCGCTCGCGGCAAAACTGGCGAGAAGCTGTGATGTCACAATTTGACCCAGGGAAGGTGATCTCGCTGGCAGCGTGGATGCTCGGTAGTCTTGGTATGATGCTCAGCGACATGATTCTGGTGCTGCTGACGGTGATCTTCATCCTGATGGAAGCCAGCAGTTTTTCCAGCAAGCTCCGTCTGGCATTTGGCGAAAATCAGGCGACCCTCTCACGCTATCAGAAGATCGTCGAAAACGTCCGCAGCTATTTGATGATCAAGACCGCCATGAGTGGTCTCACAGGTTTGCTAATTGCCTGCTGGCTGTGGCTGTTTGGTGTTCCTTACGCCGGATTGTGGGGAATGATCGCCTTTCTGCTGAACTACATTCCAAACATCGGGTCAATCCTCGCTGCTGTCCCGGCTCTGATTGTGGCCTGGCTGGACCTGGGAATGTTGCCCTGTGTCGGCTGCGCGGTCGGTTACCTTGCCGTGAACGTGATCATCGGTAACATTGTTGAAACCCGAATAATGGGGCGCGGGATGGGACTGTCCGCTCTGGTTGTCTTTTGCTCGATGCTTTTCTGGGGCTGGGTGCTGGGACCGATTGGAATGCTGCTGTCGGTGCCACTCACGATGGCAGCGAGAATTGGCTTCGAGAGTTTCGACGATACTAAGTGGATCGGTGTTTTGCTGGGAAACAACGAGTGACCGCAATGTGTCGTTTCCTGACTCCCTCCGGTTGGCGAGAACTTTATTGTCTCGCCGTCTGTCATGCATCATTTTGTCAATGAAGGCGAGGGCGCAGAACCGACTTCGCCTGATCCATTCTTGGGGTCCTTGCTTGAGCGCCTCTTGCTCAGTCCTCTGACACCAAGTGGCAGATTTCGCCTGAAGCCGATCAGCGACTTCATCCTTTGCGGATTTCTGACTCCCGGTCTCCGGCGTTGATGAAAACTCGGCGTTGACGCCCTGATTGGATATTGACCTCTGGCCTGAGAACATGGCATCCTCTCGCTCGAAGTGAAACATAGTGTCTCGCGTCAAAACTGAGAACCACATGCGCTGGAGCTATTTCTTTCCGAGACTGCTGATCGTCGCCCTTGTCTGGGGGTTTCTGGCGTTCGGAATGGATCCGCTGCTCCGCGACTCTGTGGTTTCCCAGCTGCAGTCCGCCACAGGAGCGAAAGCCGACGTTGACAACGTGACAACGACACTCTTCCCGCCATCTCTCACGATAAATCATGTCGCTCTTGCCAATGCGCGGCAGCAAGGCACGAACATTGCGGAATTCGATGAACTGCACCTGAACCTGGATCCGTATTCTTTGTCCAAACGCGAGTTTGTTGTCGTGGATGGTTCGATGCGGGGGCTGCGCTTCGGTCCTGCTATCACCGATGTTTGTTCAATGGAATACACGCCTGCTTTGGCAACGTTTTCCAGGGAAATGACGAAACCGTCGGGTGCGACAGTCCGGGATATCCTCGGCGGGGTCACGCGGAAGGGGCAGTCTCAGCTCGACTTCAATCAGCTGCAGACTTTTCATACCGGCGCGGGACTTTATGAAAAGTGGCATCGTCGATCTAAAGAATTGACTACGCGTGCAAAGTCCATCAGTACAAATGTTCGTCGATTGGAGATTCAATTCAGAAAAGCGGAGGCGGGAAACGCTGTTCAGCAAATCGAGCAGTATTTTCAGCTTAGTCACCGGGCGGACATGGCTGCCACTGAAGTTCAGGAATTTGACGCCGAACTGAGACGTGTTCGGCAGGGGATTCAGTCTGATTTTCAGCTACTGGAGGACGGTCGGACGCGTGATCAGGAAAACATCAGACAGAGGCTCGCAGAATCGAAACCCGATCCCCGTCGGATTTCACAGGCTCTGCTGGAAGACTCAATGCAGGCCCAGCTCCATCGCGGAGTAATCCTGATCATGGCTGCGGAAAAGTATCGCAAACAACTGCTTGAACAAGGTTCTCAAGTCCAGAATGACGGACACGACTTTCAATTCCATTCCGCGACGACTTCTTCAGGTTTAACAATCAGGAAAATGACCGTGACGGGAACATGGTCGCTGGATCAGGAACAGGTGCCGTTCATCGCCACGGTGACTGACCTGTCGAAAGATCCCGGCGAGACAGGGCGGCCATGTGTCATAGAGATCGCCGCAAAAACGGATCAAACGTTTCGGTTGCGGCTTGTGAATCACTCAGCCGACAACCCGCCGAAAGTCGAACTACTTGTTGACCACTACGAAACCAATCCACTGTCGGTGCTTGTTGGAGATCCATCCGGGGATTGTGTTCGCGCCGCTCTCCGTGACCTCCACTGGAGAACTCAGTTCACCATAAGCAACGACCAGATCACGGGGAGTATTGGCCTTGAGTCGCAGGTCGAAAGTCTGCATCTGCAAACTGCGAATATCGCGGATTCCAGATGTGTCGAATCGGCGAACGAGGCATTTTCCAACGTGACGGTCCTAAACGCCACTGGAACGCTCAGTGGCTTGACCGGGAATCCAGTGATTGCAATCGAGTCCGTTTCTGGCGAACAGATTGCGTCAGAAATTCAGCGGGCATTTGGTGAACGGCTGCGTGAAACGGAGTCCAGACTGCTCGCCGAAATCGACACCTGCGCAAGCGATCAGATGGTTAAGCTGAATACAGGCTTCAAGGCCGAGATCGACACGATCGTGGCTGAGAACCAGGCTCTGCTTCATCAGGTCAACACGATCAGAGCGAGCTTTGCGTCATTGCAGTCGCCAGAGATCGGCGCGGCGAGTCCCATCCAACGGGTGAACGGCTCGCGGCCAACGCCAGACCGTAAATGAGAAAGCAGCCAAGGGACGAACATCACATCTACCCCGTCGCAACCCCAACAGAGCATTGATTTTTTCCATGTCGTACATGGAATTGACTCCGATTTCCACAGGAGAATCGAAACGACAAAGGCATCGCTGGCTTTGCCGGACTCCTTGAAAAACGGTCTCTACGCAACGCGGAATGGCGGGTATTCAAGGTATACGTTCAGACTCATCAGCCGCTGCTTCAATTTGCCAGCGGCGTTTCATGACCTTCATGATCATCGAGTACATCTTGGCGATTGCAAGAATCGCGAAAACGTGGGTTGCGCCTTCGGACCAAAACGTGCGCGTCTTGAGGTGGCTGGATGGTGAGCTGACTTCCGAAGCAACCCACCAAGCAATTAGCAGTGTCAGCAGCATCAGTAAAGGAACAATGACCCTTGGTCTGAAAGCCTCGGGTGCGAGAGTATAAGGGTCGTCGGTCAACACAACAGTTTGACACTGTGAGCATCTGCGAGTTATCAGGATCTTCTCGGGTAAAGATCGCATTGTAAGTGACACATTGCAGTTCGGACATCGAATTCCACACCGGCGATCAATGATCCTTATCGCAATCATCGGCAAAAACAAGGGCAGAAGTAGAAATGGAATTGAGATGGCAATCGCAAGCGTGAGGCCGAGATTGCCACCAACGAAATCTCTGACGGCGGTAGCGATGGGGAGACAGCCAAGAACGCAGATCAACATTCCGAAAGCCGCACCCGCTAGAAAGACGCCGATGCCAATTGTCTCCATGCGTCGAGAGACTTCAGCATATGTGACAATTGGAATCTTCATGGCTGAACTTAGCCTGTACATCACAGTTAGCGAATACACCTGGGTCATTTGACACGACCAGCATCACAATACCCGTACAGCCCCTGAACCGTCAATCACGGAACCACCTGAAGGAGCCCAGCCCACTCTGCTGAACTCCATCAGACCGTTCCACCGCAGCAGCACTACCAGCGATTCCCTGATCGCCATTCCTGAATGCTGATCGCCTTGTCTGCCCCCACGACGATGTGATCGATCACGGGAATCCCGACAACTTCAGCGGTCTGCTCCAGTCGCTCGGTCACGCTGATGTCCTAGTCACTGGGAGTCGGATCACCACTTGGATGATTGTGTACGGCGATGATACAGTTTGGGCGAGCGGAAGAAACAGGATTACCAGAGATATGGCGTCGCTCAGGGAATCCGACCTGAGACAGGTCGGACTACGTAGGCAGATCTGTCCTCAGATCTGCTTCCGTTGGCGTGGTTCTGTTGCACGGGGCCGATCGACCTTAAGACTCGCCGATGGTAAATCCTTTCCTTCCGCTCGCCTTGCAGCATCACGGATCGCTGGCCGAAAGACTTCTCTCGGATGGACCAGGCTATTCCTGAGTGTACCCACCGTGATCTGATGACAATCGATCGGCACGTTCTTCGTGTTCAGCGTCACGATCCAGAACTCTTCCTGTTTGCTCTCACGAGCCATACGACCGAACTGCTGTATGCAGAACCGAATCGCCGTTGCAGGACTGTTGATGCGTGTCTCTGATTCGTATTCACTTTTCAACTCAGCGATCCGCAAGCCAATCTCCACACCAGCCATCAGACGATTCACGGCATCCGGTTTCATGCCTCGACAGATCTCCAGAATCTCAGCAGAGCCGGCATCGGCCAGCTTTCTCAGGCCCAGCTTTTCGACCAGCTTGTGGGTATCAGCGTAAGCCGCTGCTCCACGTCGGCCAGTGGCCATTGCTATCAGCTCGGCAGGGGAGCAGTTCATCATGGATCGATTCATCGGCAGTCCTCGTTTTGAAGGATAGAAACTTGTCTTTGACCTCCAACAAAAACGCCTGCGGATCGGTACGCGTTGCCGAACCCGCGAAGACGAACGCCGCAAACCAGCAACGCGCTATTGCGGCTTTTGAATCGTCGCTTTTCTGTTTCGACCTGACAGAGGCACGGCAACGCCGAAACAGGCGACCGCTGCAGCTTATCGCGCTGGATTCTGCGTCGTTCATTCCATCAGCAACGCCGCTTCCCAGTGTTTCACCGCTGATTCGTCGATTGGTGCGACTCTCACAGAGAGTCGCACCCACTTCAGACAGACTTCACAGGCACAAAAGCGCGCCCAGGGAAGTTACGGATTCTCAAGGATAGGGGGTACCCGGACCCCGGAAACGGGCTCTTCCTCTTTTGGTTGTACAGCTGGAATTTATGAGGTTTTGAAAACCTGGTACTTCCGGTATGGCACGTTGACCAGACAGTCCCTGATTCACTGACACGTTGCAGTGCTGGCGAATCCAGGTGATCCATCAGGGCGTATTGGACGTAGAGCCGAAGGACTCACCCATCGGCAAGCAGCGAACCTACACGGCTCTTGAGAAGCAGGGCATGACTCGGCACGAGATTCAGGAACTCATTGCGTCTTACTGCAAGAACGCCATCCCGACATTCAAGTGCCTCGTCAGCTTTGAGGCCGCAAGGAAGATCCTGCCGATCACTTCCGAAACCGCCCTCCAAAACCTCACCGCCGCACGCAAATCCGGCATCCATTGGATCGTTGGCGGTGGCGGTGGAGGCAACAGCTACGCGCAGGTTCCTGTCATCACGAACTAACCCAACTTCCCCAATTCGGCTGAAAAGCACTGTATTTTCGTTGTTTTGAGGGTGTTTTGTCTCACTGCATTTGTTTCAAATTGATTTTGGTCGGCAGATTCAGGTCCAGTTTATCGAGCAGGATTTGTTGGTGATCAGTCGGTTTTGAAACGCAGCGCGTGCGGATCTCCAGACCAGATTTTGTCGGCAGCACGACATCCATCGAATGGATCTCGGACAGTTCGTCCAGCACACGGCGGGGCTCGTTGCCGAGGCCAGCTTTTATGCAAAGTTGCCCGAGTGATTTCCACAGCACGTAAGCGATGATGCACACGAAGATATGAGCAAGAACTCGGTCTTCTTTTTGATGCAAAATCGGGCGAATCGAAAGATCACTTTTCTTGTTTTCGCAACCAGCCTTCAGACCAACAAGCGCCTCTTCAATCTTTGTTTCGAAACGCTGCGTCATCGCTTCTTCCTTCTTCGATCGATCACGACTGCGACACAGGATGAATGTTTCCGGTGTCTGATCTTGTTCAGAGACAGGAGAATCGCCGTTCGCATTGGCCGTTGCCGCGACAGGCTCAGCGCTGAACTCATCGTCATCATCGTTCTTTGACCAGGGCACGATCTTTACTTCAAGACCATCGAGGATCGCGTGCCAGTCGTCTTTGAGAATCTCCTGTTCGAACTTCTTGAGCGTCGCTTAAGGAGTCCCGATGATGCAGCGACGACCGCCGTCGCGAAGGAACTTGATGTTGTCTTCGCTCACCATGCCACGGTCCATCACCCAGATGCGTTGGCTCTTGCAGATCAAAACAGGTCGCCCGCGCGCTGCTTGAGATGAATATCGAACGCCTCTTTATGCGGCAGCACCACATCGAGCGTTCGATAGAGGCGGTTGTCATCGACCTGGTGTGCTGCCGCGCCCAGCAGATCGGACAACGCCGTTTTCAGATACCATTGTTCGACGATGTAGAGTTCGCTGGACGGAACCTGTTCACGTCCTTCCGGGATTGCCTTCTGAAAAAACGTGTCGAGCTGCAGGATGCGAATCAGATGCAGCGCGAGCCACGGTCCTCCAAACTGCCGCGTGTTTTCGACACGGACACCGGTGACGTTGATTTCCTCCCATCGCGGCTTCGTGGTGTTCTCATCGTCGTTGAAGAGTCGCTGCTGACGGTCATGACCGCGTGTGGATTTGTCTTGGCGACCAGTGGCGGTGTCCGTGCTGTCGATGGCCTGCTTGACCCCCAGCCGCCCGGCTTCGTCGATCTTCCCAAGCCACGCCACAACCCGCTGCCGTGGCCCTTGCTTGGTTCGATACGATTCGGCGAGCGCCCAGTACGCGGTTCGCTGTCCGTTTTCTTCTTTGAAGTACTGTCGGATAAACATGGCGGGGATCTTATGCCCCGATTGCGTGCCCGCCAGATATCTTCTTCTCACTACATCGCGTTTCAGATTTCAAAACACGCCTGTTTTCGAATTTCAGCTCCCAAAACACGGCAAACTTTTTTCCGCCCGTCGCACTTTGTTGCACTTCTGGGGAAGTTGGGTTAGCGTTTTTCACCGTGCAACTCTCCGAAAAAGACTCCCGACCCTTTCCTTCATCGAACATGGGACAGTCGCACTAACCGTGGGCGCGTTGATTAGGGATTCTCGTTCACGTCCAAATGCAGTTGCAGGGCCAGTGAGTCCTGTTCCTGCCGCAGAGTGAGTCCCGCGCCTTTGAGACAGCGGACAAATTCGAACAGCAGATCGATTGCCGCTTCCGCCTCTTCGCGGGAATGGCCTTCTGCGAGCATGTTCTGCGAAATCAGCTGCTCGCGGTTATCGATCAGCGCTTCACGAATGGAATCAGCGTGCAGATTCAGCTGCGTGTTGACGCCACTGTCTGCCGCGCGGGCAGACGGCGCGGTGGCAAGTTGTTTCGCCAGTTCAGCGGTGCTTGCCAGAATAAACTGGTCTCCCGAAAAAGCGGCCGATGGAGAGAAATTGAAGATGATGCCAGCCGTGGTGGAATCCTGATCCTTTTTCTCCGGTACGTAATGCGACGTAATCAAATCCACGTCGCCTTCCTTTGCCATATCCATTTCCAGTTGCGGCCGTCCGTCCATCGCTCCCACGATGTTAAAGAATCCAATGACGCTCTGGAACGTGCGACGTAACTCCGGTCGCATTGTTTCCGGGTCGCGAAGCTTGAACACCAGAGCAAACGCGGGGAGTTTCAGAGCGGGCACGGGTGTTTTGTTTTCGAAACTTTGCCGCGTCACCAGCAGCCCCATTTGAGGATCGAGCGAACCCAGAATCTCTTCACCGAAATCCTTGCCTGCGAAGATCGTCGAAAGACCGCTTTCCGCCTGCGCCAACTGGTCGTTCATTTGTTCGTTGAAGAGATCACCAGCTCGCAACCACATTTCTGAGACATCGCGATACGTCCCGAGGGTCATCAGAGTGCCTGGTACTTCCGGCAGCGTCGGTGCGGAGCCTTTGTGATCCGCACCGAAAAAGTAAGTGCGTTCCTCGGGAATCCAGTCGCCCTGCCATGGTGTCGCGAATTGCAGGGCCAGGCCTGAGTCTGAAAGATTCAAATCCGCCGTGACGAATGGCGTGTGCTGCAGGACGCTCTGAATTCCGCCAATCAGCAGTTCGGCTGCAGGGTTCTCCGCTTTGCCTTCGAACAGTTTCTTTGCGGCACCGGCGTCACGAATCGCCTGAATGTTGCCGTATGCCCATGCCTGCGAGTCCTTCTTTCGCAGGGCGTGACTGAGTTTGAACTGCGGGTTCGCTGACAGCGTCCCGGCAACTTCCGCCTGCCGCCCGGCGGGCTGATCATCCAGCAGGCGATCAAGAACGCTTTTGCCGAGTTCCCCTTTGTTGGTCACCACGATCCAGTCGCGAACAACCGCTGC
The DNA here is from genome assembly GCA_038214195.1 of Planctomycetales bacterium. Lineage (GTDB taxonomy): Bacteria > Planctomycetota > Planctomycetia > Planctomycetales > Planctomycetaceae > SXXK01. Next base: position 14,708 of record JBBQSE010000008.1, on the reverse strand, counting down.
GGCGGATTGCTTATCCAGCTTGTAAACTGTGACGTCGCGGTAAGGATCAGCCTTGCCGTTTTTCGCTTCATTTAGTCGCGAGAGTTCAAGGATTTTCGCTCGGAAATTTTCCGCGGTCTCTTCGTCTTTCGCGCGCACCAGCGCGACGGCCCCCTGCGTCTTCGCGTCAAAGGCGACATAGACGCCACCTGCCGTGAGAGCTTCCAGCGCCGGACGCCAGTCGGCACCGATTTGGATTTCGACGAACTTCCGACCAGTCAAAAAACCGCGATATCCTTCGGTCTCGGTGGCTTTTTTAAAGACATCCAGGCCTTGAATGTGATGGCTGAGCGGATGATCGTAGATGTTCGCCAGAATCGCGGCGGTGTCGGTGACTTCGAGATAACCGACAGTGGTCTCTGGCAGCAACTGAGTCGCGCCCAAATCTTCCGCCCAAAGACTGGACGCCGAAATCAGTCCAAGGGAGCAGCACAGCGTAGCGATCAGTTGGCGATGAGACACAGAATTTCCTTTGATTGCACTTACACTTCACGCGGTCAGGAATGAGCCTGTCAATCTTCGTTCCAGGGCTCGAGCCCTGGAATGCAACGCACTGGAGGCTCCTGCCTCCTGCCAGAATCCCGGGAGGCAGGAGCCTCCGGAGCAGCGTGATCCGAGGCTGGAGCCTCGGAACAAGGATATCAATTAAGACCGCGTGAAGTATAACAGACGGTCTGACGATCTAATCGTCGTCGCCATCAGAATCTGACGAAGCGGCGACGGTTGATTCGACGAGTGAGCCGGAATCTTTGAGCGAGCCGACGATTTCGCGGAGAACGACCGTCGCATAGGTACCCGACGCCAGCGAAAATGTCGCGGCGATGGCACCGTCGTCCGTCAACGTCGCTTCAGCATCGGCGGGGAATTCTACCATTTTACGCCGGATGCCCGACGTCAGCCGCGAATACTTCTGAAAATCTTTGGGACTTAAACGCAGCGACGACATGATCTCGCGTTCCACTTCGGCCACGGCACCAGTCGCCGCCAGCATCTCCGGACCGGGCATTGGGCCAGCCGGAATAATGTCTTCTGTCGGGCCGTCTGCTGGCAAGACATACGGCTTGGTGCCGGAGCGACGAATGACGACTTCGCCTGGTAGCGGAGTTCGCAGTGTTCCTTCAGTCACTCGCTGACCAACCACCAGATTGAAGATCCCCGACTGCACGGCACTCAGCACAAGTCGTCGCATCGTGCGCGTCTTGTTTTCCGGCCAGTGGTCGTTTGGCAGCGTACCCTTCAGCAGACTCAGGCCATCGATCAGCGTATTGCCGCCATGGCCGAAACGCTGGCTGCCAAAATAATTTGCAAATCCTTCGGCCGCCAGCGTCTGCAGTCGCTCGTGGACAGCCTGGACATCCGCAGCGGTGAATTCACCATTCGTGCCCCGCAGGATCAGACGAAATTTGTTTCCCCGCAGGTGTCCCGTCTTGAGCTTATTCGAATGAGAGGTAACGAACAGGACCTTGATGTTCTCATCGTTCAGCTTTGCGGCATGTTCGGCGAATCGCTTTGGGATCGAGACGAACTGACGAGTCACCGCATGTCGATCCTTCTGCCCCGCTAAACCGACATCCTTTCCTGGAACGCCAAGGTTCTTGATGATTCTGTGAATCAATTCGGGCGACGTCAGGCCGCGTTTCTCAACCCACAGGTAAGCGTGCTCACCTTTTCCGGTGGGCGTGTAAGCCGGAATCTCATCGACCTGAAAGTCTTCGGGCGTGCTGCGGATCACGCATTCGGGGATGATTGGTTCAAACAATTTTGGCGGGTCAATGGCGCGGGACAGCAGATCCGGAGAAATCAACATCGAGCAAAGGTTTCCTGAAGACGCCGCGTCGCGTGCCATAAAAAATCAACGGCTACCGCGCGACAACAGCCGACACACTGTACCGAAGCAACGCTCAAGATGCGCGCATGAAAAAAGCCGAGCGGGGTCAGCGACGGCTTTTTTCATGGTTGAGCAAACAAAATCAGGATTGCTGGCGAAAGCGGGGCTTACTGAACTCGCATTTCCTCGATCCTGAATGTTGGCAAGTTCGCGGCGCTGGGCTTTCCCGTCGGCGGAGCGACGGGGGTACTGTACGCCCGTCGCTCCGCCGACGGTATTTTCACCGGTGGCAGAACAGAATCAGGCCTCGCCCAATTCCCGTTTTTTTTGTGGATAGGTTCTAACATGCTGTGCTGAAATGGGTTACGACCGTCGGTCAAGGCGAATATCCTCCGCTCGCGACCATCGAATTCTGTAAACATTCAGGTGTTTTCAGCGATTGGCAGAAACAAATCTACCGTAGAACGGGCACTTCTGCCCGTCGCGGCAGTGACGGGCAAAAGTGCCCGTCCTACAGCTGGTAAATCGTTTTCTGCCGCTCGCCTTCGTGTAATCGAAAAGCATCCGCCCGCATATTCGGGCGGTAATTCGTACCAGCAGTATCTCTCGTTTGTTTAACCCGAGCCAGCGGGCTGTTGATTCAATGAGCGGCAAGGCGCTAGCCGCCGGTGACTGTTTGAAAGACACTGGAAAAAACCGGCGGCTAGCGCCTTGCCGCTCATGATTCAGGTTTACGCCTCTCTCTCTCTCTCTCTCTCTCTTATCGGACCTCAACTCTGTGTGCGGAATTGCAGGAGCCCTCTGGTGGAATCCTTCGCGAGCAATCTCAGCGAAAACCCTCCAACGCATGACCGACAGTCTCCGCCATCGCGGCCCGGACGCTGACGGACATTACTTCTGGCCGACGACAACTTCAAACACCAGTCGCGATTCCCGTACGGCGAGTGCCGCGAAACAGCAGGTGATCGGGGTGGCCCTTGGGCATCGGCGATTAAGCATCATCGACGTCGCCGGGAGCCCGCAACCGCTGGGAAATGAAGACAACAGTGTGCAGATTGTCTTCAATGGCGAAATCTACAACTATCTTGAACTCCGAGCTGAACTGATCAAGGCTGGCCATCAATTTCGGACTGAAGGCGACACAGAAGTCATCGTGCATCTGTATGAACAGTACGGTCTGGATTTCGTACAGCATCTCCGAGGTATGTTCGCGCTGGTGATCTGGGACGCTGGCAGACAGCGACTTGTGGTCGCTCGTGATCGAGCGGGAAAGAAACCGTTCTACTACCGAATTGAAGACGGTCGGCTGGCGTTTGCCAGCGAACTAAAGGCACTGCTGCAGATTCCCGATATCCCGAGGACACTCAATCGTCAGGCTGTGCTGCAGTTCCTTACCCTGCAATATGTGCCGCATCCGCATTGTATTCTGGAAGGCTTTTCGAAGCTGCCTCCGGCGACACTGGGTGTTCTGGAAAACGGGCAGTTGAATCTTCACACGTATTGGTCCGCGCCATTCGACCAGCCTGATTTCAGTCGGTCCACGGTCGATGACTGGCGTGAGGAATTGGATGCGACACTTTCTGAGGCCGTGCGTCTGCGACTGCGGAGCGATGTTCCATTGGGGGCGTTTCTGTCTGGTGGAATTGATTCCACGGTGATCTGCGGACTGATGCAGACTCAGCTGGATCGCCCGGTGCAGACATTTTCCATCGGGTTTCCGGTCGCCGCTTTCGACGAAAGAGCCTTCGCGCGGCAGGCGTCACAACATCTTGGCACCGAGCATCACGAAGCTGTCGTCACTCCTGATGCGCTGTCAATTCTGCCACAGCTGATCTGGCACTACGACGAACCATTCGGTGACAGTTCCGCCATTCCGACAATGTACCTTGCGCGGATGACGCGCGAACACGTCACTGTCGCACTCACCGGCGATGCGGGCGATGAACTCTTTTGCGGCTACGAACGATATCGCGCGGTAAAGCTCACCGGAATGACGGATTTCGTCCCCAAATGGGCGCGACGATTTGCATCGTCTGTAATCTCGCGGCTTCCATCGTCGGTTGAACATCGTTCGTTTCGCCGCCGACTGAAACGTCTGCTGGAATCACTCTCCCAGGATCCTGAGCGGCGTTATCTCAACTGGATTACGATCTTCAATTCATCACGACTGGAGTGGCTGGTCACGCCGGAACTCTGGGCGCTGGCACTCAATGAAGACCCGGCGAATTGCATTTTCGACGCCTACCAGAAATTTCCCGATCGCGACTTTGTGACTCGAACGACGGCGACAGATCTGCAGACCTATTTGCCGTGTGACATTCTCACCAAGGTTGACATTGCCAGTATGGCCGCGTCACTCGAATGCCGCTGCCCGATGCTCGATCACAAAGTTGTTGAACTCGCGGCCCGCATGCCGATCGAAGTGAAGCAGACGCTGAAGCAGTCGAAAAAAGTTTTGATGGAAACGTTTCGACGCCTAATTCCTGCGGACATCCAGACGCGGAAAAAAATGGGATTTGGCGTGCCCATCGATCACTGGTTCCGAGCCGAACTGAAGCCGCTGCTGCACGACATTCTGCTCTCGCGTCGATGTCTGGAACGCGGGCTGCTAAATGAGGATTCGGTGCGACAACTCATCGACGAGCACACGTCGAGTCGTGTGGACCACGCATACCGTCTGTGGAATCTGCTATGCCTGGAACTGTGGCAGCGGATGTATCTGGATGAACCACCGCCGATCGCTGCTCCCACGGCTCTGGCGTAGGCTTGACGCAAAAGCTGACAGGCGAGCTGTTGTTTTATGGATTTTTGTTCAGCGGCGAGCGACGATGGCAGTCGTTCGGCCGGAGACTCTGGCAAAGAGGATCACACGCGGAGGTCCATCGCCGGTGGGAAGTTGTCGTCGTACCTGGTCCGCGTCCGTCCGTATTCGGCGGCACTTGATTTCGTATTGTGATGAAGGGTTGGCACGAAGGTAGCGTTTTAAGTCCTTCACGTTGCCGGGCAGGATCGCTTCCACCTGGAATCCTGTCACAAATCCTGATGTCATGGGACTCGATCCCGTCAAATACTCTTCTTCAGCGTCCAGTCGACAGAGTCCGTGTTGTTCCGCCATCACATCCAGCAATCCGGATCTGACGATGGCGGGGTCCGGATCAAAGATAAATTCAGAGACGGCGGGCACGACATTCGTCCATGCCGACAATGGCTCAGCGCTAATGGATTCGCCGGATGGCAGGACCGTGGCGCGAAACGTGTGTTCGCCTGCAAGACTGCCAAACCAGACAGTTGCTTCGCGGCACTCGCCATGCAGACTGATGAGTTCAATTTCGCAGCCAGGGAACTTCTGCAGAAAGTTACTGGCGGGACTCACCTTGATGCCGCCCCCCGTCGCCGTTCGACTCAACTGCTGCATCCATTCCAGATTGGGCTGATAGAATTCCAGACGCTTGGTCGGACGATCACGTCCGGATCGACGATCGGGATCGACATGCACAATCCTGCCCGACCAGTCGATGTTCATCACATCGGCACACTGTGTTTGCAGTCGATTCGCACGCTTCCAGATCTCCGCGTTCCACTGTGTTCGCAGACACATCGCCGGGGCGGAATCAATGGCGGTCACTGCTGTCTTTTCAGCCATGGCAGCGGCGTCAACTCCGATGCCCGAACACAAGTCGAACACCTGATCACATGCCGACAACCTTTCCGCCTTGTGTGCTGCCACAAGCCAGGAAGTTGATTGCTCCAGCCCCACGCGCGTCAGCCACAATTCGTTGGCATTCGGCAGCTGATTGATGGCCCGCTGCCGAGCATCATGGACAGACAGCGCCGCTCGAACCAAAGCCTCGTCGAACGCTTCACGCAGTTTGCGCTGGCTGCTGAGTTCCGAGGCGGAACTGGCGGCAATCGTCGCAAAAATCTCCGGGCTGGCCTTCAGATATCGCAGCAGCGTGGATTCTTCGTCGTCAACAAACAGATTCGAATCCACCATTAACCGGACTTCTTTTTCATGCGCACGATGCCGTCCCAGTCGATGGGAGACTTGCGATCGTGCTGAGTAATCAACATGGAAAGGTAGTCCTGAGCTCGGTCTTCCGCAGGCATTCGATGCAGAAATTTCCAGGCTTCCGACCATTGTCCGGAAATAAACAACGCCACGCCTCTTTCGAAATCCGCCAGATGCTGATCACTGAGTAACGGATTGCGTGATTCCGGCGGCACCAGCTCACTCACCAGCAACGGTCGATCCATACCATACGGCTGAACCTGCAGCAGTCGCCGCACGCGGCCCTCGTCTTTTGGCAATTTCTCCCGAATTTGCTTATCAAGAAACTCGTCGATCAAAACGGAGACATGCAGCTCGCGCGTCATACTTTCCAGACGACTGGCCAGGTTGACAACCGGACCGAACACGGTGACTTTGACCTGTTCTCTGGTCCCGATCTTTCCCGCGACAGCGCGGCCATGCGCGATGCCGATGCTGGTTTCAAAGTCTTTCAGCGGGTGAGTCGGATCTGCCTGAGCTTTGCTGAATTCTTCCCGAATCGCCAACGCCGCGCGACAGGCGTTGAGTGGGGATTCTGTGGATTCGATCGGCCAGCCCCAAAAACCAAGTGCCGCGTCGCCCTGAAAATCTCCGGTGACGCCGCCAAATCGCAGAATCTGACTGGTCATCACTTCCAGAGCCAGACTGACTCGTTCCAGCAGGCCCGTCAGATTGTCAGATTCCTCTTCCGCGCGATGACTGAACCCGCGGAGATCACAGAACAGCACGGTGACGTCGCATTCTCGTGGTTCCAGCAGCGAAGTGTCCAGGTCACGCCCCAGCGCTTCCAGAATGGGTGGCGAGAAGAACTGCCGCAGTCCGGACTGCTGCCGCTCCAGACGCCGCTGCCGCTGAAGTGACCCGACGATATCCGCGATAAATTCCGTAAACTTGATGTCCGCATGCAGGCGTCGTTCGCCGGCACTGCTGTCTTCCGGAATACTGCGTCCGGTGACATACAGAGCGCGGTCGCCGCTGAGATCCGGAAAGGGTGTGCAGAATGCCCAGCCAAAACCGGCGACTTGCGTGTACTGGTCGGCGTTTGTTTCTTTGTTGTCCCAGATATGCAGGACGGTCGTCTGCTGCTCCATCGCATTCGAGATCAGGCGAACACTGGGCTGCATCAGCATGGCGGTTTCGAATCTCTGCTCCTGATGAAACACGCGTGGACGCATTGTCTCGGACAGCCCGACAATCGCGACTCCATCGGCGTTCTGCACTCCAGCCAGCAACAGGCTGGCGAGCCGAATATGCAGGTCGCGTTCGACGCCGGACTCGCGGATCACAGCTGGCAGACTTGTGAGCACTTCAATGCGTTTGGCCGCGTCGTCATAACGCACACGCTGCAGTTGCTGTCGATCAATTGACAGCTGCTGAATCTGGCGGTGACCAGGCGAATCGATTTGCGTCACCTGCTGCACTTCAAAACGCGACTCACCAATGACAAACGCCTCGCCTGGCGTGAGAGTCGCAACCTCCACGGCCGCCCCATCGACAAAGACCAGATTCGAAGAATCGGCCAACTTGCGGAGCGCCACGCCGTTCGAATCCACCTGCAACTCGACATGCCGTCGCGAAATGAGGTCGTCCCAATCGACTCGAAGTTTCACATCTTCGCCGCGACCCAGGATGTAACTATCGCCCCCGACGAGCAGAAACTCGCGGTCCATCCGGCGTCCGTTGTGAAAAGCCAGCAGGCGAAACATAGTGCAGTTTCAGGGCTATTCCCGATCCGTGCGGACTCGAACCTGCAGTGCGCCGAGCATTTTTGTGATCCGTTCTTCCTTCTTATTGATGAACAGCACATCATCAAGCACGATCGCCCGACGTTCGTTGCTGGCATGAATGATGAGTCGTCCCGATCGGAGCAGCATGTATTCGAAGACGTCGTTGATTTCCTTGTCTATCCGCAGATTCGGTGCCGAAAATCGTTCGAGGTTGCTGAGAAAACCGTGATGATGCAGCAGTTCGTTGCCTTTGACTTCCCAGTAATCAAAGCGACGACTGACCAACACGCAGATGTATAGAAACAACATAATCCCGGTAAAGATCAGATAAAACGACGCATTGGCCGCTGGCTTGATCTTCAGCAGCACGGTAACAACTTCCGGTGCCAGTCCTTCGAATTTCGTCAGGAAAAACCACAACCCGATGACGATCGCGACTAAGGCAAAAAACCAGGTAAGCGATGTGGTTCTGGGAAAGTCGAAAGAAATGACAACCAGGTTCAGGGCCATCACCAACAAAAAGGTTCGCGCGCAGACATTGTGAAACGTGTGCTTCGCTTTCTCCGCTTTCGGAGCATCGGCTGCCGGGGCCTGAAGTGCGTCAGTTTCGAGCTGTGGCGACGCAGACGCCTCGAATGGTGGAGCGTCATTGCCCCCTTTGGCCTCTGACTCAGACTTCGCTGCGGTCGAACCAGAGTCCCCAACGGATGGGAATAGCAAAGGTTCGCCAAAAGGTTCGTCAACCGGCGAATACAGTGATGCACGCACAACGGGCACCGACGCCTGAACGGCTTCAGGAACTTGTTCACGTGCAGGAGCGGTCACCCGGATTTCTTCCAGAGGAATCCCTCCTTTGGCCCACATGAAGATCCCGCAAAACAAGGCTGTAATCACGGTCGGATAGAGGAACATGATCTTCGGATACGAAACCAAAAAGACCCGATCCGGCAGATCAGCCGGACCGCTGGCTGTCGATGGTGACGAAGTTGCATCACTCGAAGGTAAATCCTGGCTCATGTATCCCTGCCCCGAAATATCTAAAAAAGTCGATATGACGCACGCGAAGATTCGCTGCGAACATGACCCGACAACCTAACGCTAAGGACGAAATCTAACGGGCCGCCGACATACTTGCCAGGCTCCCGGCGCATCGATTGCCAATTTGAGGTTCGCTCAACGACGACGATTCCCGACCGGATCAAAGAGAATCGAGTCACCCACAACGGATTCCCAGCATAATGGAACTCAGGCCACTGCCGATTCCCAGGAGAGCCAGGTGGTCGCCGGGATCTGGAGGGTTGGATTCCAGCCCCATGGAAAGTGCCATCGGCAATGCTGCCGCGCCCGTGTTTCCAAGGAGTTCGACGGTCGGGAAGTCCAGTGCGGGATCAAGATGCAGTCTTTCCATCAACATCGCCCGATGCTGTTTGCCCACCTGATGTGTGAACACGCGATTGACGTCGGTGTCAGTCCACCCGAGGACTGATTTTGCGCGGCTCCAGGTTTGTTCCGCCAGTTTGATACCGGCATGCAGCAGGGCTTCCGAATCCGTGTGCATGCGTGGCCGTCCGTCACCGTGTTTTGCCGTTTCAACTCCGCCGGCGCACAATCGATTGCCCGAAGAATCGGCCAGAAAAGAGCCACCCAGTAACCTGTGACCCGTGCGACTCAGTTTCCGGTCACATAACACTATTGCGGCTGACCCCGAACCGATCGTCAATGACGCGAACGCCGATTTAATGCTTTGCCGCGTGAGCGTCGTATCGGTGAGCAGACTATCGATCGTCCCTTCGACAAGATCCCGTCCGCTCTCCGTGCCGACCACGATTCCCGCTCGAATCCGCCCAAGTTCGATCTGATCGGCGATGATCAGCATCCCATTCAGCAGCCCGAGACAGGCGTTGCTCACGTCCATCACCAGGGACTCCGCAGGAAGCTGAACGCCATCATGGACTCCTGCGGCTGTCGCCGGCTCCATCTGATCGCGACAAACTGAGCCGTGGATGAGGGCTCCGATGTGACGGCGGTCGAGCCCCGATTTTTCCAGCGCCGCGCGGGCTGTCTGAATGCTGACTGTTCCGGGCAAAGTGCCGGGATCGAAGAATCGCCGCTCACGAATACCCGTCATAAGTTCAAGCCGCCCCGCTGGCAGCGACAGTCGTTCGTAGACCGCAGCCAGTCGCTGTTCGATCTCCTCAGATGTTACCACATGCGGCGGCAGACTGTGGGTGACGGCTTCGATACAGACGTGTTCATATCGCATATTGGTTCTTGCCCGACGCTGGCGTCAGCATTCAGTTGGATGGAAAACTTTGGCGAATTCTGTGTTGAGACGAAGTTGGGTGCAAGTTAGGGCATCAAACTATCGACGTGCGATCATCAGGCTCACGATCACCACAGAAAACACGCCGATCAGCATCACGGCAGACAGTGACGTGCCGATGACTGACATTGTCCGTGGTCTGTGAGGGGCAAGGAATCCTGAGATGCACAGGATCAACGCAACGACATTCAGTAATGCGGCGCTTGCGGCAACGACAAGCAATCGCGTCAATGCGGGAGCATTCGTGCGAAGTTGTTCCAGTTCGCCGCTTGATGATGGCAGATTGTCCAGCATGAAGAACAAGAAGCCATACAGACCGGCGGCGATGATCGCAAAACCAATCCCGGCCCAGCCGACAATGTTCATCGGCTCAGTCGCGTCACTGGTTGTATGATTCGACTCGAATGGTCGTTCAGTCATGTGAGTCCTTCATTCAAAATTCACTAAGAACTCATTGCGCGGATGGCCGTCATGAACACCAGTGCGGAAGCCAGGACTCCCACAAAAAAGGACAGAAAAAAACCAATCACCGCCAGTGATCGGGGCGTTCGTCGGATTCCGTAAAACAGGCAGATCATCAGCGCTGCTGCGGTGAGCAGCGGACTAATTCCCAGAATCCCGACAATCAGCCACGCCAGGAACGAATCTTTCGTCAGCGAATTCGCCTGCCCGGTGGATTGCAGATACCAGATCAGAAAAATCCACGTTCCGTGCCCCAGAAGCTGCAGAACGCTGAGTCCAAAACCTATAAAGCCTGGCCGGTTGCTCATCAGCAAACGGAGCGATTCCCGGATCGGCACGACGTCGTCAGAATTCACCTCGCCTGAATTATTCACTGGCGGCACGTAGCGTGGGCGATGTGCGGGCTGCTGTTTTTTTGCGGACTTGCGGGCCAATTTATCCAATCCCATTTGGGCGACGATGCGCTTGAGAGCCATGAAGTACGGGGAGTTTGCAACGATTTTACAAATCGCGGGCGGCAGGATTCCACTTCCCGCTAATCTCTGTAGATTATCGTGTATCGTCTTTCGATTCTACAACCGCCGAGAAGCACCACCATGATTCAAAAAGTGAATGTGATTCCCGCAGGATTCCAGGCTGTCACTCCTTACCTGCTTATCAAGGGTGCCAGTGAGGCAATCGATTTTTACGCCAGAATCTTCAACGCGATTGAGACGACACGGCTCACGACACCAGACGGACGAATCGGCCACGCGGAAATTCGCATTGGCGAATCCATCATCATGATCGCCGATGAACATCCGGAAATGGACTTCCTGGGACCGCAGTCACGCGGCGGAACGACTGTTAGTCTGTTAGTTTACGTCGAACACGCCGACGATGTCTTTCACGCGGCAATCGCCGCTGGCGCTACGGAACTCAGGCCGCTCTGCGATCAGTTTTACGGCGATCGCAGCGGGACCGTCACCGACCCATGGGGACACGTGTGGTCCATTGCGACACATTTGGAAGATATCAGCTCTGAGGAACTCAAGAGGCGGTTTGAGGAATTGTATTCGGATTAGGGCGGTTTCTTCGGGCGATTATACTTTACGCAGTCCAGACTGAGGTACTTTCAAAGTCAACGTTTTCCATGTCCCTTCTCCCCCTGGTCAGGGGGAGAAGGTGGCCGACAGGCCGGATGGGGGTTGACCTGGAGTTCATATGATGAACCAGAAAACAGTTATTCTCCCCCTCACCCTCCCCCTAGCCCTCTCCCCCCGTGGAAAATGTGTGAAGTTGGAAAATTAATTGCGGGGGGAGAGGGGACAATCGCAAGGATGAAAGGAAAGGGTCGGGCGTCTTTTTCGGAGAGTTGCACGGTGAAAAACGCTAACGTTTCCAACCAAAAAAGACTCCCGATCCTCTGATCACACCCACGGTGTTTTCTCGTGCGCTTTCGTGTGCCGCTCGCGCCCAAACAAAAGCGCAAGATGTCAACACAGTGAACTTGCGACATATGGGAAGTCGGCGGGCTCGTTTCTGCGAGCAACGATTTGCAGTCCTCCGGCGTTTTTTTCGCTCGGAAAGCCTTAAGAGCCACCCCTGACTGTCTCGCCTTGTCGATCATGTCTGATATATGGTGTGACACGATCGTGCTGTGAATGAGCAGAGTGTCGGTCTGGCGGAAGTTTCCCAGGCGTTTTGTGAAAATGCATTGAAGAGTTTTGGAGTCGAGTCCATGGCGGGTTCTGTGCGGTTGGTACTGGCATTCCACAATCACCAGCCTGTGGGAAATTTTGACGGCGTCTTCGAACAGGCGTACCGCGACAGTTATCGGCCGTTCCTGGAGGTGTTGCAGGACTATCCGGAAATCCCCTTTGGACTCCACACGTCGGGAAGTTTGCTGGAATGGCTTGAGCAGAGTCATCCGGAATACATCGAGCAAGTGCGAAAGATGGTCGCGGCGGCTCAGATCGAAATCATCGGCGGCGCGTTCTACGAACCGATTCTGTCGAACATCCCGCGACGGGATCGAATCGGACAGATTCAACGTTACTCCGAGCATTTAAATCATTTGTTTCAGACGTCCGTCCGTGGACTGTGGCTGCCGGAACGCGTGTGGGAGCAATCTTTCGCCGGCGACATCGCCGCCGCCGGTCTGCAGTACACGATGGTTGATGACTATCACTTCCGCTGCGCCGGGATTCCGACGAATGAACTGATGGGATATTACTCGACGGAAGACGAAGGCCGAATCCTGTTTGTGTTCCCGGACAGCGAGCGACTGCGGTATCTGATTCCCTTTGCGGAGCCTGAAGAGTGCATCGAGTACTTGCAGGAAGTGGCGTCGAAGTACGATGATCCGGTCATTGTCTTCGGCGACGATGGTGAGAAATTTGGTTCGTGGCCGGAAACTCATAAGTCTGTCTACGAAGACCGCTGGCTGCGACGATTTCTGGATCTGCTGCGCCAGAACGAATCATGGATCGACGTCACGACGCCTTCGGGAGTGCTCGATCATGTCGCTCCCATCGGACGAACGTATCTTCCCGACGCCAGTTATCGCGAAATGACGGAATGGGTACTGCCTCCGGCGGTTCAGAAGGAGTTCGTTGGTCTAACGCGAATGCATCCGGACAATCTGGAATGGCAGCGGATGGTGCGATTTACACGCGGCGGCTACTGGCGGAATTTCCGGACGCGGTATCCGGAGAGCAACGAAATGTACGCCCGGATGGTCGATATCAGTAACCGACTGGCCCTATTACAGGCGAAGCCCGATCTTTCCGACGATCATCGCGAAATGCTGGAAGACGCGGTGACTCACCTGTATCGCAGTCAGTGCAATTGCAGCTACTGGCACGGCGCTTTCGGTGGACTGTATTTGCCTCATCTCCGAAACGCGGTTTACAAGGAAATGATCCAGGCGGACACTCTGATGGATCAGGTGACGCGAGGAACAGGCAGCTGGGTTGATGTGGCCGTCGGTGACTTCAATCTGGACGCGCGGCAGGAAGTGAAACTCAGCAATCACCGACTTGTCGCACTGCTGTCGCCAGCCAGCGGTGGCCATCTCTATGAACTGGACCTGAAAGCCAGCGAGGTCAATATCCTTGCAACTCTGAATCGTCGGCCGGAACCGTATCATCAGAGAATCATCGATTTTGCCAACAACGTGGTTTCAGAAGGTGACGCGGAACTGGCTGCGGTCTCGAAGGACATCAAGTTTCGCCAGCCAAATCTGGATAAGAAAATCTTCTACGACAAGTGGCCGCGAAAGAGTCTTGTTGATTTGTTTCTCCAGCCCAGTTCGACATTCGAAGAGTTCAATCGTGGCAATGCTGTGATCGGAGATTTTGCCACGGGAGTGTACGAAGCCAGTGTTCGCAAGGGCGATCAAAAGATTGCTGTTGAAATGCGACGCAAGGGCCGCGTGAGTGATCTGAACGGCGAAGTTCGAAAAATCGTGGTGATGTCATCCGATCGACCGAACGAATTGCTGATTCAGTACCATGTACTTGGATTTCCAAAGAATGTGCCTCTGCATCTGGCCGTGGAATTCAATTTTGCGGCCATGCCGGGAGGGGCTGAAGATCGATACTTTTACGACAGCGCCGGACAGCGCCTCGGTACCCTGGACACTCTGCTCGACCTGAAGGACGCTGACAGAATCAGCCTCGTTGATGAATGGCTGGGCCTGGATGTTGGTCTCGAAGTCTCACGGCCATCGGGAATCTGGACGATGCCGATTGAAACGATCAGTCAGTCCGAAGGTGGATTTGAAGCGGTTCATCAAAGTGTTTGCGTAATGCCGCACTGGCAGTTTTCGATGCCTGACGAAGGAGCCTGGGTCGTCGATATGCGACTCGTCTTCGACTGCAGCATCGCTGCGGCCCGCAAGCTGGCGGAATCTTCCCTGCGACCTGTGGTGACGCCAGCGGCGACTGTGATGAGCTAACTATACTTCACGCGGTCAGAAATGATGCTGTGGATTTTGTAGCGATTGTCCCCTCTCCCCCGCAATTGATCTACCAACTTGACACTTTTTCCCCGGGGGGAGTGGGCTAGGGTGAGGGGGAAGAATCCACTGTTTTCTGGTGCATCATATTATCTCCAGGTCAACCCCCTCATCCGGCCTGTCGGCCACCTTCTCCCCCTTGCAGGCTGTCGATTTAGTCGATCTTTGGCTTAAGTAATACTATCAACATTGGGTGTAATCTGCTAGACTGCCTCACATCGGTCCCCTCGGAAACGCCCGGAAATCACGGACGCAGGCAAATGTCGCAGAAATCCGTCAAT
>JBBQSE010000007.1:0-52421 GCA_038214195.1 Planctomycetales bacterium | reverse complement strand
ACGACAAAATCAGAAGCCCGCGCGGTTCGCAGTTATCTGCCTCTGGACATCGAACTCGATTCGATTCTGCTGAACCGCCAGCCCATGATCCTGCGGATGGCACCCGATCATGGGGAATCGATTGAAACACTGCGGCAACTCGGACTGAATACCGTTTGGGCACCGGACTTCCGGCAGACTGACCGCGCCCGAGTGCTCCACGACGCGGGGTTCGCCGTGCTCGCGACTCCACCGCATCCTGAATTTGAACCTGGAGATTTTTCGAAGCTGCTCCAGGCATTGTCACCGCTGGAACAGCAGTGCCCCAGTATTTCCGGATGGTATCTCGGGACACGAGTTTCGCGAGATGATCTGCCGCATCTGCTCGCATGGTCGCGGGAGGTACGCAGCGGCGATCGAACATTCCAGCGACCTCAGTTTGCGGATTTGACCGAAGCCGAAGGTGCCGCCGCGAGAGAGATTGATCTGATTGGAATTGGACGGCATGTCGTCGGTCGCGCCGAGAGTTTTGGTGAACTCCGCAACCTGTTGTTTCGCCGTCGACGATCAGGCGGTCAACTGGCTTTTCCATGGACCTGGATTCAGATCGAACCGTCTTCGACACAGCAGGCCTGGCGTTCCGCCATGCGACTGCAGCAGCCGTTCGTTGAGCCCGAACAGATTCAGCATCAGGTCTATGCCGCAATTTCCGCTGGCTGCAAAGGAATCGGATTTTGGAAGACAGCGCCCTTGCTGCCGGAGAATCCTCTCAACGAGGAAACGGCGATCGCCATCGAACTGGCATGTCTGGAAATTGAACTGCTGGAACCGTTTCTGGCTCGAGGTCGCCTCGACGGACATCTGAGTCTGCAGCTGGAATCAGAGTCCCGGGCTACTGCTGCCGGATTGGGACAAAAACGACTTTCGGGAATTCAATCCGCGCTTGGCAGCGGGAAGATCTCGACCAGTGCCGGCACCATGGAATCACCGTCCGGGTCCGACGCGGCTGTGATCACGGCGGATCGAGCGATGCTGATCCTGCCCATGATGTGGGATGACACGTCGCAAATGGTGCCGACACCGATGTTTGAACGCCACATTGAATTGACTGTGGCCGCGACAGAGACGGCTTCCGCATGGCAGGTTTCCACGACTGGGATTCACTATTTCCAGCGGAATGAAACGGCGGGTGGACTCCGCGTGCGGATCGATAACTTCGACCGCTGCGCTGCCATCGTGGTTTCGTCGGACACAGAATTGATCCGCCGCCTTGAATCGCGTGTTCAGCGATTGGCTGAACGGGCCGCGACGCAATCAACAAGGCTGGCAAATCTCAAATATTTGCGGGTGCTGCAAGTCGTGGAATCGCTGCGAGACGAACATGTTGTCCCGGCTGAAACCGACAGATTGCTGCTGTCTGCCAGACAGGCTATTGATCGAGCCGAGCATGAAGTTTCAGGTCGTGATTTCGACGCAGCGGCGACCTACAGCCGGGATTGTCTGCGAATTTTACGACAGGTCCAGCATGCCTGCTGGAACGATGCTGTGTCTGAACTCCATGACCCGGCGGAATCGCCTCACACCATTTCTTTCATGACTTTGCCGGAACACTGGAAGCTCATGCACTACGTCGATCGCCAGAGTGGTCGCCTGTCGGATAATCTGCTGCCATCCGGAGATTTTGAAAACATCCGACTGTTTTCTGAAGACGGCTGGCAGCGCGATGCGGTGCATAATTCGGTCTTCGGCAGCACAGCGGATCTGATGCATGAATCACAGCACAATAACTCGGTCCTGCAACTCAAGGCGTGGCAGACACGCAGTGGTCCGATCCCGGAGATCACGCCGTTGTCGCTGAGCACACCCCCGATTCACGTTGAAACTGGCGATGTCGTGCTGGTTCGCGGACGACTGCGAAAAAGTCGCACAACTCCCGGATCGTCGGCACATTCAGTCCTTGTGTTTGATTCCGAACTCGGCCCCGAGAGTGGCCTTCGTCCCAAACTGACTCAGCTATGGCAGGAGTTTGAACTCATTCGCCCGATATCCGCCGCCTCAGACTTTCGAGTTTCGTTTGCACTGATCGGACAGGCTGACGTACAACTGGATGACCTTGAAATCCGCAGGATTCCCGCAGTCGATTCACGGAAAATCCTGCAGTTGAGCGGCGAAGAATCAACGAAATAGGATGTCTCACAACCACGCCGCCCTGGCCTGCATTGGATCGTCGCATCGTTCCCGGCCGGATGTCACAAGAGCAGACCCAACGTCCTGGTTTTGACACCGAAGCATAGTCCATTTGAGGGAAATTGCAGCCGCGCTTGCTTCACACTCGCCAGTCGATATAACCCGATGCTTCTGCAGGGAAAACCATGTGCTTTGGCAGCGTCCGCTGCCCCGTGCTTTGCCAGGAAAATACGCCGCAGAGCACTCCCGATCACAATTCTGATTCAAAGAGGACTCGGTCCAAATGCCTATCGCCACTCCACAACAGTATGCAAAAATGCTTGATGCCGCTCAGAAGGGCAATTACGCCTATCCAGCCATCAACGTCACTTCCATTATTACCATCAATGCGGCGTTGAAGGCGTTTTCAGATGCGAAGTCCGATGGCATCATTCAGTTTTCCACCGGGGCCGGTGAATTTGCATCGGGCCTGACTGTCAAAGACGCGGTATTCGGAACGATTGTTCTGGCTGAAGCCGCTCATCGACTGGCGGAAAAACACAACGTACTGATCGGTCTGCACACGGACCACTGTCAGCCGAAGAAAGTCGATACGTTCCTGAAGCCACTCATCGCCGCGACTGCCGCTCGTCGCAAGGCTGGCCAGGGCAATCTGTGCAATTCACACATGTTCGACGGCTCTGAATTGCCGCTCGACAAGAACATGGCCACCAGCAAAGAACTGCTGAAGCTGTGCGCGGAGAACGAGATCATCCTCGAAGTTGAAGCAGGCGTAGTCGGCGGAGAAGAAGACGGGATCGATCATTCCGACGTTGCCAACGACAAACTCTACACGACACCAGAAGACATGGTCGCCGTGCATGAAGCGCTGAATGGCCTCGGACGATTCATGTTCGCCGCGACGTTTGGCAATGTTCACGGTCACTATAAGCCAGGTGCCGTCAAACTGAAGCCCGAGATTCTGAAAGACGGACAGAAAGCTGTGATCGCGAAGTACGGTAAGGACGCAGCGTTTGATCTGGTGTTCCACGGCGGATCAGGCACACCAGCGGCCCAGTTGCAGGAAACGCTTGAGTACGGCGTGATCAAGATGAACATCGACACCGACACGCAGTACGCCTTCACTCGACCTGTCGTCGATTTCATGATGAAGCACTACGACGAAGTCATGATGATCGATGGCGAAATCGGATCCAAGAAATCCTACGACCCTCGCACGTGGCTGAAGCTCGCTGAAGCCGGCGTTGCGAATCGCATGATCCGCGCCTGCAACGAACTCAAGAGTTCCGGCAACACAATCTTCGGCAAGGTCTGATCGCCAATCAGTGCGGAAGACCGTCCAGTCATTTATTTCAACATGAAAGCCCGGCATTGCAAAATGCCGGGCTTTTCTTGTGTGACTTATCGGGGTGCCGTCGAGCGATGGATTTACTGCCCTGAAATCAATTCCAACGACGGGGATCGTGGTTTCACCGTCACTGAACACCATGGCGGGCGGTGAGTTCTCCTCGTTTCTCCGTCGCCGCGTTTGGTTCACCGACGCCGCCCGAAACGGGAAGCAACGGATCCGGTGTGATGATTCGCGCGGCAGCGCCAGAGCGAAATTCTCCGGCCGTCGCGCCGCTCGTAAACTACAACAGTGCAAGGAGCAGTCCTGTCGTACGCATGGTCATTTTGATCACTTTCTGTGCGGAATTTTGGAGTTGCCGGGGTTGGAGATCGCAACTCGAAACACCGTGGCTTCCTTCGCTCCGCTCAGTCCAGCACCCAGTCTTCATTGAACGCAGCATGTTTCATCGTCTTGCCTTCATCGCAGAAGTAACTGTAGACGCAATGGATCATGCCGTCACTGGATTGAATGACGCATGGATAATGAAAAGAGCCTTTGGGCTGATTCTCCAGATGACGTGAAGACGTCCATGTTGTACCTTCGTCCAGAGACAGGCTCACAGCGAGCTTGTTGCGTCCTGATGACGTGTCATTGTGAACCAGAATCCAGTGGCCGTTCTTCAGACGAACGCCATCCAGGCCGGAGCCAGGATTGATGAGTTCGCTGATTCCAACTGGTCCCCAGGAAAAGCCATCGTCGGTCGATTCGGAAACCCGAACATGCCCGGTGAATCCGTTCTCTCGCATGTAGGCGACCAGCGTGCCGTCATTGCGACACAGGACTGTCGGCTGAATGGCTCCAAAGCCGAGCATGGGTTTTCCGGCGAACCATGTTGTGCCGCCGTCATCGCTGATAGCCATGATCGAAATGGAAAACGTGTCTGTGTAAAGCGGAAGCAGGATCCGTCCGGAAGGCAAGACTGTCGGCTTGCAGCGCGGTTGCCAGCCAAGTCGCTGATAGAGTTTTTGCCCCAGTTTCTGTTTGGCTTCGTCGATTTCGGCTTGTTGTTTCTCGGGTAACGGGACTGGCAGAGCGGCTAATAACTGATCGAGTGCTTTGATCGCGTCAACCGAGAAATCGTCTGGCTTCAGCAGAATTGTGTCGTCCCAATTCCACGTCGGGCAGCCGTCACCTGAAGGATCGTCGCACACTTTTACGTGCGTCAGGCAGGACTCCCAGCTGTTCGCGATGATCACCGGCCAGAACATCATCAGACGCCCCTTCTGGTCAGTCCACATTGCTGTGTTGCAGTCGGGAAAACCCGGCGTATCGGTCATCAGGAATGTGTCGCCCCACCCCGCTCCGCCTGGCTTTCGTCGAGCCCCGAAGACCGCCACATCATCAGCCGATCGCTCGCCACTGCCGCGATACCAGGAGACAATCAACTCCCCGTTTGCCAGTTCGGCAATTCCGGGTGCATGATTGTGCTGCAGGTTGAAAGGAAAAATGAACTCGGTGGTGATCACCGGAGTGCGTTCAATTGAACCATCACCAGACATTGCCTCTTTCGATCCGACGACGATCCAAAATGCGAGAAGTAACTGCGACAATGACAAGGGTTTGAATGTCCGCATGGCAAATGATCCTGGGCGAAAAGATGTTGGAATTTACTGCAACCCAGGAAAGAATGCCATCACCGTCGCCGAAGATCGAATGCAATACGGTTCTGCGTACGCGGTATCCAAGTGCGCAGTTTTTGGGAGATCATCGCTTCCATTCCTGGCAATTCGTGTACAGAATCATCGGCGCGCTCGGTGTTTGACTGGGCTTCTTTTAACAATCAAGCTAACTTCAAATTGATATTCGTTTGTGTCGAAGGAGCTTTCTGCGAATGACATTTTATCGACTGATCGGTCGCGTTTCCGTTTCACTGTTCATTGGAATGATCGTCGTTTGTGTTCATGCTGAAGACAAGGCGAATCCTTTAGGCGTCGAAGTTCGCACGCCGATCTTTGAGTACATGGATCGCGTTGAACCGGACTTTGCGTGGAAGTTGAACAACACGCTCGATTTGGGGGCGAATAAAGTTCACCTTTTGGAACTCACGTCACAAAAGTGGCAGGACATCGTTTGGAAACACAGTCTCATTGTGTACGAGCCTGCAGAACTGGTTCATAAAGATTATATGCTCCTCTTCATCACCGGCGGCGGCATCGACAGCATCGGAAAGACACCCAAAATCGGTGACCTTGCGATGGGTATCGCGCTGGCAAACTTTTCCGGAGCCCGCATTGCCACGCTGCATCAGGTCCCGAATCAGCCGTTGATGGACGGAAAAAAAGAAGATGATCTGATCACTGAGACGTGGCTGAAGTATCTGGAAACGGGCGATACGACGTGGCCGCTGTTGTTTCCAATGGCCAAGAGCGCCGTTAAAGCGATGGATGCTCTGGAGCAGTTTTCCGAACAGCAGTTCAAGCAGCCGATTAAGGGATTCGTCGTAACCGGAGCATCAAAACGCGGCTGGACAAGCTGGCTGACTTCGGTTGTTGACAAGCGGATCATTGCAACAGCGCCAATCGTGATCGACACGCTGAACTTTCCAAAGCAAATGACACACCAAAAGGAAGTCTGGGGCTTCTACAGCGAGCAGATCGAAGACTATACCCGCAAAGGTCTGGTTCATGATGACGGCATTCCGCGGGATGGCCGCGAAGCAGAACTCTGGAAGATGATGGATCCATTTACGTATCGATCTCAATTGACGATGCCCAAGCTTTTGGTTGTTGGTGCAAATGATCGATACTGGTCTGTGGACGCCATGAGTCTGTACTGGGACGATCTGGTTGGAATCAAGCACATTCACCGTGCCCCGAACGGCGGTCATGGTCTGGATGCGGGTAAGGAAAATGCACTGCGAACGATCGCTGTCTTTTTCCGTCTGGCCGCAGCCGGAATGACATTTCCTGAGTTCAGCTGGAATCCGGAAGTAACTGAATCCGAAGTGGGGCTGACCATGAAACCGTCGGGCAACCCGCAGGTCGTTCGACTCTGGATCGCGCGATCTGACTCCAACGACTTCCGCGAGTCCAAATGGATTTCTAAGGAATTACCCGGCGAGGACGGTCGTTTTAATGGCGTGGAGCCAAGAAATGGCAACCAGCGCGTCGCGGTCTTCGGAGAAGTCGAGTATGAACATGAGGGAATTCCGTACCTGCTTTCGACGCTTGTGTTCTGGAAGTAATCGCCTGAGACGCCCGGCATTTTGAAAATGCCGGGCGTCTTTGGCCTCGGTCGTTCCTTCGTGATCGCCTGAACATTCCCTCAGTTGCGGATGCGTTTATCTTTGGTTGAATTCGGTGAACCTCATCGCGAGACTGTGTTTCCGGAGACTGGCGGAGCATTCCAACATGGAGGTTCCACTCCTGATTGGACAGCGCCAGTTTGTCGCAGGGACGAGCAAAAATTCTGGGGAGTTTGATCTAAGTCCCTTCTCCTCCGAAATCGCATTACGCAAATCGCAAACTGGCGCTGTCCAACCAGTTATCGCATTTCTAAGCACGAAACATCCAAAGTATCATGCAAAAACCATTGCCCTTTGATGCCGCTACAGTTCGCCGCATCGCCGAAAAGTATCCGACTCCGTTCTACTTGTATGACGAACAGGGCATTCGCGAGTCCGCTCGCGGCCTCAATGCGGCGTTCGCCTGGTGTCCAGGTTTTCGCGAGTACTTTGCCGTCAAAGCCCTCCCAAACCCCTACGTCCTGGAAGTCCTGAAAGAAGAAGGACTCGGCGCGGATTGCTCCAGCCTGGCGGAACTGGAGCTCGCGGATCGAGTCGGCCTGACCGGCGAAGACCTGATGTTTACTTCGAATAACACTCAGGCTTATGAATATCAAAAAGCTTGCGACATGGGAGCGGTTATCAACCTCGATGATCTGACGCATATTGATTTCCTGAAAGAACACGTCGGCCTGCCGGAGCTCCTTTGCTTCCGCTACAACCCAGGCTCAGCGCGGGAAGGCAATGTGATTATTGGCAGGCCGGAAGAGGCCAAGTACGGATTCACCGAGCCGCAGCTGTTCGAAGGCTACAGGATCCTGCGCGATGCCGGAGTGAAGCGATTCGGGCTGCACACGATGGTCGCATCCAACGAATTGAACGGCGACTTCTTCGTCGAAACCGCGCGGATGGTGTTTGATCTTGCGGTTCGAATTCACAGGGAGCTTGGCATTCGGATGGAGTTCGTCAACCTTGGTGGCGGCATCGGAATTCCTTATCGTCCGGAACAGAAGGCCGTGGATCTGCAGGCAGTCGGCCAAAATGTGAAGAATCTCTACGACACGATGATTTCCGGCACGCCGCTGGATCCGCTCAACGTGCTGATGGAAAATGGTCGTATGATCACGGGACCGCATGGATTTCTGGTGACAACCGCGATTCATCACAAGCACATTTACCGCGACTACGTCGGCGTTGATGCCTGCATGTCCAACCTGATGCGACCTGGAATGTATGGTGCCTACCATCACATCACTGTTCTGGGCAAAGAGAACGCGCCACACGATCGCATCGTCGATGTCGTTGGTTCACTGTGTGAAAATAATGACAAGTTCGCCATCAATCGCGAATTACCAGCGGTCGAACGCGGTGATCTGCTTGTGATTCACGACGCCGGGGCGCATGGTCATGCGATGGGTTTTCAATACAACGGCAAGCTGCGGTGCGCTGAGCTGCTTATGAAGCCGGACGGTTCGGTGAAAATGATTCGCCGAGCGGAAACGCACGAGGACTACTTTGCGACGCTGGATTTCAGCGGACTGTCGGCATCGGCGTCGCGATGAAGCCTGTAGCCCGATTCGTCTCGAATCGGGTCCGATACGTTTTGTCGGCGGAACAGGTGTTCGAAGTTTGCGAGTGCGGGGATCCCGACCTGAGACAGGTCGGGCTACAGTTGAGGAGTAACAACAATGCCATTTATTGACCTCAGCAGTATTCCCTACATCGAACCTGTTCCCGGTTGTCGCATGAGGACACCGCATGGACAGAACCTGATGTTGTCCTACCTCGAAATGGATGATGGAGCCGAGGTTCCGCTGCACCATCATCCGCACGAACAGGGCGGCATTTTACTGAAGGGCAATGTGCAGCTCACGATTGGCGACGAGACGCGAATCGTCGAAGCGGGCTCGCTGTTCATCATTCCGCCCAACACGCCGCATCGCGCTGTCGCAGTGGATGGCCCGGCTGTCGTGCTGGATGTCTTCAGCCCGGTGCGCGAAGACTACGCGGAACTCGCCAACCGCTATATCCCGACAACATGACGAACACTCTACTCCACCAACTGACGGAGTTCCTTCGGCAACACGTTCCAAGTGTCGCCGTAGGTCTTTTCGAGTGGAACATTGACATAGAATTCGCCGTTCAGGAATAACGGCATCGTTGGCAGCGTCGAACCGACTGCGATCGGTTCGACATAGGCCGTCTTGACGGATTGCGTCTGATAAGCGGCAAAGGTGAGTGGTCTGTCGGGTGGCAGTTCGAAGGGTTGATCTGTCACTTCATTCCAGATCAACTGATGCAGGCCCTGAGGATCACGAGGTGTGGGAGGAAACGGATCGATCAAGAGCAGATTGATGTCATTGCGAATCATGCTGACCGACTTTTCCACAATCGAACGAATCGCATGTTGCGAGTCTTTATTGCCCGGAGAAATGATTTCAATGACGGCGTGTACTCGGCCCAATTCGTGCCGCACGACAATCTGATTCGCCTTGTGGGCATATCGTTCCGGCTCAGCCTTCATCACAAAACTTGTTTTTGGCTGAGTGACGACCGCAGGTTCAGCAACCGCAATCCCGCCGGTCGGCGATTCCGAAATGGGTTCAGCAAACGTCTTCAACGCGACAACATCCGGTTCGGGACCACCGACGATCTGTTCCGCCATCGCAAAATAGCCCGGCGGCAGGATGCCCGCGTTCAAACGATCGATGATCGCAGCAATCCAGCGGTAGTGAAAATTGTGGTATGTGCCCGAGCGGACTCGACTCCAGTCATGGATTGGCATTTTAGCGGGCTCCGTGTTTTTGGGACTCAATGCGGGTATTCTAACGCATATCGTGGTCTCGTGGAATCTGACGGGCAAGAGTGC
This sequence comes from Planctomycetales bacterium, assembly GCA_038214195.1. Lineage (GTDB taxonomy): Bacteria > Planctomycetota > Planctomycetia > Planctomycetales > Planctomycetaceae > SXXK01. The sequence continues at coordinate 42,773 of JBBQSE010000007.1, read as the reverse complement.
CCGTCCTACGGTGTGTTTGACTCTGCCGCGCGGCTTTGATCAGCACTGCCCTGCTCTACCAACCGCAGTGAGCGACTGACAGCACTGTGCATCGGGCCGTCAATCAGTCCGGCGCAGGTCTTGTCATCTTTCGTTCGATCGGTGTTGAACAGGACCGCCCAGACGCAGTTGTCCCAGTGCTTCACCAGAATTGTCGATGATCCGGAAATCAGGCCCATGTGCCACATGTTGGCCTGCTCCAGGCCCGCGATTGGCCGAACGTCCCAGCCCAGCCCATACCAACTGTTGTCCGTCGGCTCCGCAAATGACGGTCGCGCCTTCATCAAACTGAAACTATCTGGTGTGAGCAGCGGCGTATCCGGCGATTCGATCGCCATCGCAAAGCGAACAAGATCCGACGCAGTCGAAGTCCATCCGCCGTGGGCGTCCATGACTTCCAGATCCCATTGGCCATACGGAGCGGACACCATTTCGAATCCGCCGGATGTCTTGTCCGATGTCACTTCCCAGATCGCTGGAAATGTCTTGATCGTTTGCGTGTAGTAATGAGCCTCATCGTCTGCGCGATCGGAGAGTCTGGTTTTTCCCAGCCGAGTCTGCGTCATCTCGGCGGGGATCAGAATTCGGTCGTTCACAAACTCCTCATACGTTTGCTTACTGACCGTTTCAATCACGCGCCCCAGCAGACAATAGCCGACGTTGGAATACTGATATTCTGTGCCTGGCTCAAAGTCGAGCGGCCGCGACAGCTGATACCTCACGACGTCCGGAATGCGAGCGATCTTATCGAGCTTCGCGGATCGGGTGATCTCCGCAAGTTCAAACATCGTGTCTTTTGATTTGTCGCGATTCCATCCGCCGGAATGTTGGAGCAGATTGCGAATGGTGATGCGATTCCACCTGGGATCTGCCTCCGCTGGCAGCGTAAATTTCCCATCCCGGGTGAGTAAGTCGATCACAGGATCATCGAGCTTCAGTTTGCCGTCTTCGACAAGCAGCAACACGGCAACAGCCGTGATCGGCTTTGAGATGCTGGCGATCCGCATCGTCGTGTTCGGAGTCATCGGTGTTGGCGGTTCAAGATCCGAGTAACCAAAACCACGATCAAAAATGATTTTCCCGTCGCTCGCAACCGCAACAGTCGCTCCGGGAATATTGTTGGCCCGCAGTGTCTCCAGGAGAAATTCGTTTAAGGGCTCGAGATCCTTCCCAAGATCACCGGTGGCAGGAATCGGGCCGTCCGGTAAAGTCAGCTCTTCGTTACCGTTGGACTTCTGAACCCACACGCTCGAATGCAGTTTTTTGCGGTTGGCCGTGATCTGTCGGTGAACGATATTTTCAAAACCATCGGCGGCATTTCGCCTGGAAAAAGCGCGGTATTCCTTGTCGGAGACGTTGATCTGAATGAGCCATGGCACATTCTCTTTGTTTATGACATGAATGACATCGAACACAATCTTGCGGTCCACTATTCGGACTTTCAGATCCGTGATCACGCGCCCCTGTGAGATGAGTTCGTCCACGAACGCCGCCATGTCACTCGTCGCGACGTCGGTCCTTTTGATTGGCTCTTCATCGACAGCACCGACGGTAATCGCAAGACACAGAGAAACTGCGATCGTGGAAATAAGCAGCATCGCTGTCTCCCCCGACTGAAACGCTACGCAATTCCCGGCACGGCGAAGGCCCTTGCGAATTCGGCAATCTCGGCGCGAATCTTCCCGAGTGCCGCCGCGTCATCATGTGACTTTAATGCAGCCAGAATCCATGTGCCAACGCGTTTCATTTCGTCGGTTTTCATTCCGCGTGTCGTCAGTGCGGCCGTTCCGATGCGGATTCCACTGGGGTCCATCGGCTTGCGTTGATCGTACGGGATCATGTTCTTGTTGACAGTGATACCGGCTTCGTCCAATGCATGCTCAGCCACTTTTCCCGAGAGGCCGATTGTTGTCACATCGCACATCATCAGATGATTGTCCGTTCCGCCGGACACCAGCCGCAAACCACCCTGCATCAAAGTTTCCGCAAGTGTCTTCGCGTTGTTCACGATTTGCTGTGCATACGTCTTGAACTCGGGCTTCAGCGCTTCGCCGAAGCAGACTGCCTTGGCAGCGACGATGTGCATCAGGGGACCGCCCTGAATTCCGGGGAACACACTGCGATCCACATTGGCGGCATGTTCCTTTTTGCAAAGAACGAATCCAGATCGTGGACCGCGCAATGTCTTGTGCGACGTCGAGGTCACAAAGTCCGCGTGCGGTACGGGACTGTTGTGGATCCCACCAGCCACCAGCCCGGCATAGTGCGCCATATCGACCATCAGAAGAGCGCCCACGGATTTTGCGATTTCGGCAAACATGGCGTGATCGATTTCGCGAGGATACGCGCTGGCACCGGCCACGATCATTTTTGGTTTGTGTTCTTTCGCGAGCGACGCGACCTGATCAAAGTCAATTCGATGATCGTTTTCACGCACTCCATACGGAACGGCTTTGTACAGCTTCCCGCTGAAATTCAAATGCATGCCGTGGGTCAGGTGTCCTCCATGAGCCAGATTCATTGCCAGGATCGTATCGCCCACATTGAGAACACTCATATACGCTGCCATGTTAGCCTGCGAACCGGCGTGCGGCTGCACGTTGACGTGTTCCGCGCCGAACAATTGCCTGGCGCGATCGCGGGCGATGTCTTCGATCACATCGACGTGCTCGCAGCCACCGTAATATCGTTTGCCTGGATAGCCTTCGGCATACTTGTTGGTGAGAACCGTGCCAGCCGCTTCCATCACGGCGGCGCTGGTGTAGTTTTCCGAGGCGATCAGTTCGAGTCCGTCCACCTGGCGGCGACGTTCATGGACGATGGCATCCCAGATGGCGGAATCAGACGACTGGAGTGCGGACATTTCAGTTTCTTTCAGTTTTCAATAATGTGACAATCAGCGACAGGATCGTTCAAGACCGTGCATTCAAGCCATCGCCGGGTTTTCGTCAAAAATTCATCAACTTTTGCCGCAAAATACGAAAGTCCTGACGACTTTGGACTCTTATAGCAGTAGAACGTCTGATTGCTACCGTTCCCGTTTTTTCGACGGTATCTTCGAAGAAAACAGTTAGCGATTCTATTCCAGGGAATCCAACTTTCACTGCTTCTCTTCGAAGGAAAACTGGTGCCTGATCGAACAACACCAGAACACTCGGAGCCTGATTTGGCTCAGGCCGCTCCTCCCGAATCTGAGATCTCTTTGCGCCTGCCCGAATCCGGTTTAGATGGAGTTGTCAGTTCGCTGCCGCTCGTGGGCGAAACGGTTGCCTTCACGGGTACACTCGCGTCGATGACGCATCGTGAAGGCATTCGCCTGGTCGAACAATACGGCGGTCGCGCGACGCACACCGTCAGCGGTTCCACGACAATGCTCGTGATCGGCGAAGAAGGCTGGCCATTGGAACCGGACGGCGGAACGTCCCAAAAACTGCAGCAGACGACGCAACTGATCGCGGAAGGTGCGGATGCCAAAATTCTGGCCGAATCGGACTGGCTGCAACTACTGGGCCTGGCGGAACGACGAGAAGAAATTCGTCGAGCCCACACGCCCGCCATGCTGAGTCGCCTGCTGGATGTTCCCGTGCGGATGATTCGGCGCTGGGCGCGACTGGGGCTGATCCGTCCCGTGCGTCGAGTGTGTCGATTGCCCTATTTTGATTACCGCGAAGTCGCCAGCGCGCGACGACTGGCGATGCTGCTGGATCAGGGCGTCTCGGCGGAGATTCTGGAGCGCAGCCTTTGTGAACTCAGCCACACGATGTCAGGCACTGATCGATCACTGGCGCAGTTGAATCTGCTGGTGCAGGACGACAAAATTCTGATGCGGGATGATCGTGGTGTACTCAATCCTCGCACCGGTCAGCGACTGCTGGACTTTGATCTGAATGACGAATTCGGCGCATACAGTCCCTCGGAAGAAATAGTTTCTGCGAAAGAATCGGCGAACCACGACAGCATTGACGGCGACGACGAGACCGTTTCCATTCCCTTCCCATCCGTCCGCTCCGATCTTCAGGACCGCCGGATGGCGGATTGGAATGCGGAAGAATGGTTTCACGAAGGATGCCGCCTCACTGAAGAAGCCGAGCTGGAATCGGCAATCAATGCGTTTCGCAACGCAATGAGTCTGCTGTCGTCGGAACTTGCCTCGATGCGACTCAGTTCGGAGCTTCCACTCGACGATCAACTTACGCAGTTTCCGGATCCGGCGGACGTCAATTTTCACATGGCCGATGCGTTGTATCGTTCCGGCAAGACGGAAGCGGCAATCGAACGCTACTATTGCGCGATCGAATCCGCTCCTGATTATATCGAAGCGTGGACTCAACTGGGCTGCCTGCAGTCCGAGTTGTTGCAACCGGAAGCGGCGGAGCAGTCACTGATCACGGCGATTTCCATTCATCCCGGCAACCCAGACGCCCTGCTCCACTATGCCCAGCTGCTCGACCAGGCTGAACGAACGGATGAAGCGGTGGAATACTGGAAGAAATATTTGGAGCATGATTCACGCGGACCTTGGTCGGAACACGCCCGGGATCGTATTGCCCGAATCGTTTCGGTGTCCGTCCCAGCCGATGACCTCTTCAGCTAAAACCAGGGTAGAACAACTGTTCTGCACTCGGCGTTCCCGAAACTTGTTGAATCGCGGGCTCCCTTTCATCGTCATCGCCGTGGCATTAGCATCTGCGGTTTTCCCGCTACAACTCACGGTGAGCTATGAAAAAACTTGAATCAGTGAATGTCGTCAAGGCTGCCAACATCTACTTCGATGGCAAGGTCAGCAGCAGAACCGTTGAATTCGCAGACGGCAGCATTAAGACGTTGGGGATCATGCTGCCCGGCGAGTACAAGTTCAACACAGGCAAACCGGAACTGATGGAAATTCAGTCTGGCCAGCTCAGCTACTGTCTGGCGGGCGAAACCCAGTGGCACAATGTTCAGGGCGGACAGTCATTCAATGTGCCAGGAAACTCATCGTTTGAACTCAAAGTGACTCAGGTCGCTGACTATATTTGTTCGTTCCTTTAGGATCTGTCACTGCGGTACTGTACACCCGCCGCTCCGTCGGCGGGAGACTGCAATCCCCGTCGGCGGAGCGACGGGTGTACGATACTTTTTTGTTCCGAGGCTCCTGCCTCGCGGATTTGAAGCAGGAGGCAGGAGACCCCTGACAGTGCGTTCCAGGGCTGGAGCCCTGGAACGAGAACTCGATCCTGAATCCTCACCCCTCGTTCCTCAAGGTATTCCATGCGCTGGTCACAGACGTTGATTCCCACCATGAAGGAAATTCCCGCAGAAGCGGAAGTTCCCAGTCATCAATTGATGCTGCGGGCTGGCCTGATCCGGCAACTGATGGCCGGGGCGTATACGTTTCTGCCACTGGGCTATCGCTCGGTCCGCAAAGTCTCTGAGATCGTCCGCCAGGAAATGGACAGGGCCGGAGCGATCGAACTCTTCATGCCCGCACTGCAGCCGATAGAGATTTTTGAACGTACCGGTCGTCGCGAAGCGTTCGGCAATGTGCTCTTCAACTTCGAAGTCAAACGCGGTGATCGTAAGCTGCACTTCGCGCTGGGCCCAACTCATGAAGAAGTCATCACCGACCTGATGGCGAAATACATCAATAGTTACCGGCAGTTGCCGATCACGCTGTATCAGATTCAGACAAAATTTCGCAACGAAGAACGTCCGCGGTTTGGCGTCCTGAGAACCAGCGAATTCCTGATGAAGGACGCCTACAGCTTTGGTTCCACAATGGAACAGCTCAACGCCGCTTACGACGCCATGTACAGTGCCTACTGTCGGATTTTCGAACGCTGCGGACTGAAGTACCTGCCCGTCGAAGCTGAAAGTGGTCCGATCGGAGGCGATGCGTCGCACGAATTCATGGTGCCAGCCGACAATGGTGAAGACTTCGTTGTGCATTGTCCGACCTGCAGCTACGCAGCCAATCAGGAACGCGCTGACACTGGGCGTGTGTCACAACTGCCCGCCAAAGTCGATGGAGTACCAGCGCCGGTGAAAGTCGATACTCCGGACGCGGGCAGCATTGAACAAGTCAGCAAGCTTCTGAAATCAGACGCGAAGTCGTTTATCAAAACGCTGATCTATAAAGCCGATGGCAAGGCTGTGGCGATCCTTCTCCGAGGCGACCATACAGCGAATGAAGGTAAAATCCGCCGCGCGACCAAAGCGACCACGGTGGAACTGGCCGACGAATCAACGATCCTTGACGTCACCGGAGCTCCTGTGGGGTTTGCCGGGCCGGTCGGAATTCAGTGCCCGTACATCGCAGACCACGACGTCTCACTAATCAAGTCCGCCATCGTCGGTGCCAACTCAGCGGATGCCCATTTGACCGGCGTCATTCCCGGTACACATTTTGAAATGTCGGAAACTTTCGATTTGCGAAATGCGGAAGCAGACGACCCGTGCCCTAAATGCGCGGGAACGCTGCAAATGGTTCACGGGATTGAAGTTGGCCATGTCTTCAAGCTGGGGACAAAGTACAGCGTATCAATGGACGCAAAGTTCGTGGACGACCAGGAGCAGTCACATCCGATCATCATGGGCTGCTACGGGATCGGCGTAACGCGCGTTGTGGCGTCCATCGTGGAAACCTGCCACGATGAAAACGGCATCATCTGGCCAATCAATGTTGCGCCGTACACCGTGCAGATCATCCCGCTCAACGTGAGCGACGCAGAAGTCATGAAGATCTCAAACACGATCTACGGTCAACTCACCGATGCCGGCATCGATGTCCTCATCGACGATCGCGACCACCGCCCCGGATTCAAATTCAAAGACGCCGACCTGATCGGTATCCCGCTGCGGATCACAATCGGCGGCAAGGGCCTTGCCGAGGGAATAGCAGAAGTCAAATGGCGCACAGAAAAAGACGCAAAGAAAATTCCGCTGGCCGACGTCGTGGCGGTCGCGAAGGAAATGATTGCCGCGAAGCAAAACTGACATCGCACTAAAACGCTTCAACCAGTGGCGTGTCGTTCGACAGCGGGCCTGTCAGAGGCTCGGTGGATTCAGTGGCGGACCACGACACGCCGGTCGCCGGTGTCGAGTGTTGCACGGTCGAAAATGCGGGATCGGGCGTCGGTGAAACGGAGTTGTCTGACTCCGGCACAGCACCAGAGTTGCCAGATTCCATTGACCATTCGTTGCCGGGCGACTGCTCCGGCATCCCGGTTCCGAACGACATTGATGCCATTTGGTCCGGCGTCAGCTTCATGATGGAATCCGCAGGCTGCCAGCCCGTTGGACCGGCCATTTGGTTTGGCGGATAGTACGTCGAAATCGTGTTCTGGTTCATGTTTGGCAAGGCCGCTATGCGATTGCCATTCATGGGGGCTCCCGCGTTCATGCCGGGTGACATCGGATTGCCAGCCATTGCCATTTGTGTCTGCGCCATCCGCATCTGAGCCATTTGAGCGCCGCGCGACGGAGGTCCAAACGCCGTCTGCTGGCGCGGGATGTTGTACGGATGCACGCCGCGAGCCATTGCCGTCGCGGCCATTGGGCTGGCGGCACCAGCACTCTGTGATGCGCTCGCAACGCGGGAATGAACTTCCGGCTGATTCCAGTTGCCCCGCAACGACTGCTGATACATGGCGACCGCCTGATCGGGGCGACCGTTCTCTTCATAGTATTGTCCCAACTGCGCCAGAGCAGTGGAATTGCCGGGGTTCGCCTGCAGTGCATGCTGGAGTGATTGTGCGGCGGCATCGGTTTGTCCCGTCTCCCGCTGCAGCCATGCCAGTTCGACATGCGATTCCGCAACGTACGGCTGAGTCGCCGCCCAGGTTGTCAGCAAACTTGAAGCATCCTGCTGGCGTCCCTGCGCCAGCATGTTTTCAGCCAGACCGTGGTACGACGGCTGATGTGATGGAGCAATGGAAAGTGCCTGTCGATAGAGCTGCTCCGCTCCCTGCGTGTCACCCAACTTCATTCGCGCCTTGGCGTGGTTGGCGATATAGTCTGGATTCGCGGGATTGGCCAGCGCTGCCTGTTGAAACTCGTTCGCCGCCGCCGTGTAGTTGCCCTGCTCGTAATAGCCCATGCCTGATGAATTCATCGCATAGCCATTCATGGAATGGCATCCTGTGACAGCCGAGATCGCCGCCAGGGCAAACAGGCACTGAAGCTGCTGAAGCAACGTAAAGGAACGCATAGCGGGAGCCTTTCAGAATATTCTGGAAAGGTGAGAGTGCTGAGAAGTGAGATTTCGACTGGCAGTTGTTGAGAACAATGCCGGGCAGATTGAGTAGAGAGGATCGAGGCAGGAAGGGATCTGCTGACGGATTCAGGCGTTGAGAATTCGCATGAGCCCAGCCACGCAACAGGAAGCAATCGACGTCCTCAAGTGACGCGCAATGAATCTTCCAGGAGGACAGGATATCCGCTTCAGCGGTTTTCCGGCAACGCCGATTTGCTGCGCCCCACGCAATCCTGCCGCATCAGCCCGGGGGATCGGCAATTTCTGCCGATCGGCATTCGGATTCGATCAAGCACTGAGCAAATTCAGCCGGTTTTTGCAAAGGGAGCAGAAGCAACTGAGTTACCAGGGATACCGCGTCGCCTAGGGAATCCGACCTGAGACAGGTCGGACTACGTAGGCAGATCTGTCCTCAGATCTGCTTCCTTTGGCGTGGTTCAGTCGCACGGCACCGCTCCACCCAATGACTCGCCGATGGTAAATCCTTTCCTGCCGCTCGCCTAAAAACAGGCTCAACCTTCAGCCACGTTCACATAGACCTTCAGCGCCTGGGTGTCCTCAACGAGCAGTCGCATCATTTCCCTGTAGTTATCCAGACCATCGACCGGCGTCGTCAAAATTTTCTGAATTACGCCCGGCCAGGTGACTTCGCCCAGCGCGAGATCAGCGATCCCGGATTCGAAGTGACGGTAGTTGGCATTCACGGAACCAACGAGCAGCTTGTTTCCCAACACCCAGTTCAAATTGATGCTGTCACCTGGAACTTCGACCGTGTGTTGGCCGCCCGTAATGCTGGTCCAGACAATACAGCCGTTATGTCCCAGGATCTGCATTGCTTCGAACGCGACCGCGCTGCTGCCTGTGGCTTCAATGATCAGGTCCGGCTTGCCGTGCTTTGCCGCAAGTTCCTGCAGTGACAGGTCCCTTGTGCTGATGTAAGTCGATCCAAAGCCTTCCGCGATCTCCGATTTAAGATTTGGCTTGCGTCCGCGTGCCAGTGTAAAAACCTCGATACCCCGCAACCGCAGGATCAACGTCGATAGCAGGCCAATCTGCCCTGCCCCGGTCACCCAGGCCCGTTTTGGCTCCCAAATCTGCAGACGTTTTTGCGCCAGAAACGCCTGGTCCACCGCTTTCGCGGCACAGCTCATCGGCTCCGCCAAAACATGCAGGTGTTTCAGACCGACCGGAATGCGGACGACGAACTCTTCGTCATCGACAAAGAACTCGGTCAAATACCCGTGTCGCAGATTGATACCGCGTTCGTAGTACTGCTCTTCGCTCGTGATGTCCGACCGTCCGATGCGATCGTACATGGACCCGCCGGGTCGACGGACAGTGCAGGTCACGTAGTCGCCAACCTTGACGCGGCGGACATTCGGGCCGATCTCTTCAACAATCCCAAAGCATTCATGTCCAATCACAAGGAAGTCATATCCCGGAGGAGCGTTGCCGTACAGCGCGTCATTGATTTCCCGGTCTGTGGCGTCAACCCCCACTTTGAGGACTCGAATGAGCACACCGCGCCCGTCTGGGATATCAGTCACCGCTGGTTTTGCCAATTCAGCAAGATGCACACTATTGGGCGTACCAGGACGAACGGCAATGGCTTTCATCGATTGTCTCTCCAGACTCAGTTTCGTGAGACACTGCGGCAGCAGATCTGTACGCGCCGCGTGGGGTGCGAATTCTAGGAAGGAACGCTTCTGTGTCAAAGCGCGGGATATTTCGGTTCCACCTGTTTCGATCTCGTGTCCCCACACCCTATAAACCGTGTTTTCGCAAATGGCGGCCAATCTGACAGTGTCTCCATGCCGGGACCGTCAGCTTGAGATACCCGCTGGACTTTCCTTGCCAGCAGACTGTTGATTTAATACCAACCCGAAGCGCTAGCGAGGCTTTTTGCGTCAAAAACATTGGCGAAATGCCGCCTCGCTGGCGCTTCGGGTTAGTAAAACGCACTAAATCGACAGCCCGCAAGCAGTGTTCGGTCATAAGATTTGGCGAATGGAAAGTCGGCGACAATGTCGCAAAAATGGACTCTCTTCTTTTGGCTGTTTGTCGCCTATTTCCTGACGGGATATTGGGGACTGTCGCTGCCAGCTGTCGGCACTCAAATCACTTTGATTTGGCTGCCGACAGGAATTGCAGTGGCTTGTCTTTATCGCTGGGGATACCGATTCTGGCCGTCCGTTACTATCGCCGCCGTTTCCCTGAACATGGTATTTGGTGTGCCGTTTGTCACGGCTCTGGGCATCGCGGTTGGCAACACCGTGGCAACGGTGATCGTTGCGTGGCTGCTGCATCGCATGAAATTTCAGTCAACTCTGCGCCGCTGGCAGGACATTGTCCTGCTGGCGATTGCCGCTCCACTGGGAATGTTGATTTCGGCCACGAACGGAATTCTGGTGACTAAGTTATTTGGGGGCACTTTCAGTAGCGATCTTGTCGCCTGGTTGTGCTGGTGGATCGGCGACAGTCTTGGCGTGATCATTGCAGCGCCTCTCGCGTTGTCAGCCTGCCGGGCGGAGTTTGTCCGCATTCGAAAGCGAGGGGTCGAATTGGCGCTTTGGTTGATGCTGACTCTCACGGTTGCATGGGGAGTCTTCGTATTCAATGACAATGTGGGAGAACCGGCACTGGCCCTCGCGTTTGTCCCGCTGCCCCTGATTGCCTGGGCCACACTGCGTTTCAGAGCAACCGGAACGTCCCTGGCCATCGTTCTGCTGTCAACGGTCGCTGCCTGGGGAACCGCACATCAAACCGGGATATTTTATCGTGTACAACCGTTTGAGCAATTGCTGCTGCTGGCTTCTTACATGGTCACTACCATCACCCTTGGATGGCTGATTTCCTCGCTGCATTTTGCACAGGTGAAGGCAATCGATATTCAATTGATTCTGGAGGAGGCGCTTCGCGAAGCCTCAACGGGTGTATTGCTCACCGACAGTGAGAGGTATGTCACCTACGTCAACGCTGGCTTTACTCGTCTGACGGGCTTCACTGAGAAAGAAATGATCGGCAAGAGACTTGGTGAAATTGTTGAATTGAACGTCAAAGACAAGGACTCCAAAGCACGGGATTGCGACCGCAACACGACTGGTTACCTTGACGCGGAATTCCTCGATCATCGTAAAGACGGGACAGACTTTTGGAATGCTGCTATCGTGATGCCGCTGTTGAGTTCCCACGGTGAGCAAGCCGGTTTTCTTTGCATCCAGCGAGATGTCACCATTCGGAAGGAGGCCGAACTCGCGATGCGTCAAAGTGAGTCGCGACTTCAAACCATCCTTAACCTGGAACCAGAATGCGTTAAGATTCTGGACTCGGACGGGAGACTCGTGGAAATGAATCCGGCGGGGCTTGCCATGATTCAAGCCAAATCGCTGGACCAGGTGGCCGGTGCCTGCATGGCGGAAATGATTGCGGAAAGTCATCGTGCCATGTTTTGTCACATGCACAGGCAGGTATTGGCAGGAGCCAGTGTGAACTATGAATTTCCGGCATTTACTCTTGATGGTCGCGAGCTTTGGCTGGAGTCTCATGCCGTTCCGTATCGCGACAACGAAGGTCGCATTATCGGCCAGCTTGCGGTCACTCGTGACATGACACAGCGGAAGATCGCCGAGGACGAACTTCGCGCCAGTGACGCCCGTTATCGGCAGCTATTCGATTCTAATCCGCAGCCGATGTGGGTTTACGATTTAGAGACGCTGGCGTTTTTGGCCGTGAATGGTGCGGCAATCCAGCACTACGGATACACGCGAGATGAGTTTCTGGCCATGACGATTAAGGACATCCGTCCGTCAGAGGATATTCCCGCTCTGCTGGAGACTATTAAACATATACCCGCAGGGATTGACAAAGCCGGAATCTGGCGTCATCGCCTGCGTTCCGGCACACTTATCAATGTCGAAGTCACCTCTCATTCACTGCACATTGATGGCCGTCTCGCCGATCTGGTGTTGGCGAACGACATCACCGAACGTCTTCGGATAGAAGAACGGCTGCGGACTTCACTTTCAGAAAAAACGGCGATGCTGAAGGAGATTCATCATCGTGTGAAAAACAACCTTCAAATCATCATGAGCCTGTTGAATCTCCAGGCGGGACAGACCGGCGATCTGGCGGCTTTGGGAGTTCTGCAAGAAAGCCAGAATCGCGTGCGGTCGATGTCTCTGGTACATGAGACCCTCTATCAATCAGAAAATCTGGCTAGCATAGATATGCGAGATTATCTGGATTCCCTTGTCAAATACCTCTTCCGCTCCTACGGTATGGATTCATCAAGAATCCGGATCCGAATTGAGATCGACGATCTGTCACTCGACCTTCATCAGGCCATGCCGTTTGGACTCATCATTAATGAATTGATCAGCAATTCGCTGAAATATGCTTTCCCTGGCAATCGAAGTGGCGAGATTAGTATTCAGCAGCGATCCATGCGGGAGCATTTTCACACGTTTGTGATCGCAGACGACGGAATCGGACTGCCGGAGCCGCTCAACCTTAAAGCCCTTCGGACGCTGGGGCTTCAACTCGTTCACGACCTGACTCAACAGTTGTCGGGAACACTGACTGTGGTTGAATCACCCCAACTTCAATTCAGTATTTCCTTTCCCATGGAAGTTCAACAGGAAATGACAGCATGACCCCGGCTCGAATTCTCATCGTGGAAGATGAAGCAGTTGTGGCGCTCGATCTCCGCCAGCGGTTGACCCGGCTTGGCTACGATATCGTGGAGACAGTTGGCTTCGGTGAAGTGGCCGTTGAGTTGGCGCGAGAACATCGCCCGGATCTTGTGCTGATGGATATTCGACTCCGCGGAACAATGGATGGCATCGAAGCCGCTGAAACGATCCGCACGCAACTTAGCCTGCCGGTGGTTTTCCTGACAGCACATGCCGATGACGCAACAGTGAGTCGCGCCCGCGTTACAGAACCCTTTGGCTACATTCTAAAGCCGTTCGACGAACGTGAACTATGGACCGTCATTGAAATGGCGCTCTATAAGCATCAGGCGGAACAAAAGCTCCGTGCCAGTGAGCAGCAGCTTCGTCAGGCACAGAAGATGGAGGCGATTGGACAACTGTCTGCCGGCATCGCGCATGACTTCAACAACATGCTTACTGTAATTCTGAACTACACGTCGCTACTCATGGACTCAGCCGGAGCAGATCATCCGTGGAGCGGTTTTCTTGGCGAGATTCAGGGTGCTGTACAGCGATCGTCTCAACTGACGCGGCAACTCATGACATTTTGCCGTCAGCGGCAGGTTGAGCCACAGGTGCTTGATCTGAATCAGGCAGTCGTGCGATGCAACCAGATGTTGCGGCGACTGATCAGTGAGAATATCCAGATACATCTGCGCCTTCAGCCCCATGTTGGCAACATCCGCATCGACCCAGGACAGTTTGAACAGATCCTGTTCAATCTTTCTCTGAACGCGCGCGATGCGATGCCGGAGCAAGGTCGCCTGATCATTGAAACCGGAAGTGCTCAAATAGGCAGGGACGATATTCCCGACCTTGCTCCCGGTGCGTATTTGGTCCTGAGAGTGAAGGACGATGGCGATGGAATTCCGGAAGAAATCCGCCACCGCATTTTTGAGCCCTTCTTCACAACAAAAAAGGCCGGAGAAGGCACCGGGTTAGGGTTGGCGACAGCCTGGGGAATTGCAAAGCAAAATGGTGGACACATGGACTTTAAAACTATTGTGGGCCAGGGAACATCCTTCACCATCTACCTTCCGGCCGTGGCAACTCCGGCAGTGCCAAGGGAACTATCGGACTTAAAGAGTTTTCCGAATGGTACAGAGACGATTCTGCTGGTTGAAGATGAACCCACAGTGCGGCTGCTGAGCGAGAGAATTCTGAGTAAGTGCGGTTACACTGTTCTTGCAGCCACGGACGGGGCCGCTGCCGTCAGACTTGCCGAACTTCATGGAAGTGAAATCGACCTTGTTGTTACGGATGTCGTGATGCCGATCATGGGGGCGAAAGAAATGCTGCAGAAAATCTGCGTACTTCTCCCCAACCTGCGCGTCGTGTTCATGTCAGGTTACAATGAAGAAGGCATCTTCGACGGCGTTGAGGGTGTTGTCGCAGCGGGGTATCTGTCCAAACCCTTTTCGGTGCCTGAGATGGCACACGCGATTCGTCGCGTTCTGGATAAGAAAACCTGCACTAATGTCATTGCGATAAGTGGGTGAAGTAGCAGGCAGACTGCGTTTCACTCGCTGCCGGCCTTCTGCGTCAGAGCTGCGACGATCTTTGCGGCTGCTTCGGCTGCCTTCAATTTGACATCGGCCACTGTCACCGGCACAAACCCCTGTCGCTTGCTTTCATCGGCGGCTTCCATGAAGGCGTACAGATCGATCGTTTCTTCAGCGGAAACAGGCGGTTCACCTGTCTTGTAGAATTTCACGATCTCCAGCACCAGCGGGCGATATCCGTCGTATTTCCCCAGCGACGCAACGCCATTGGTTCCAAACGCTGTGCCGCCGTAACCTGAACCTCCGGCGCGGATGCCGCGAAAGGTCCCGATGCGACCGTCCGACCAGACGCCTGTCACCTGGTCATAGTTCGGCGTTGATGTACGCACCACGGATTCACAGCCCGGTCCAATTGCGGTGAAGAGCATCTCGCAGCCATGAATTCCGTACCAGAACAGATCCGGATGAGTCGCCTCAAGCGCACACGGGGAGTACGCATCACAACCGGTCACCTCACCAATCGAACCGCCGCGAATCTTTTGGACTTCTGTCGAGAACCGCAGCGATGACGAACTGAAGATCGGCGTGTTGTAATGTTTCGCCAATTCAAAGATCGCAATGGCATCAGCCAGTGAACCAGCGACTGGCTTGTCAATGAAGACCGGCTTATGAGCTTTGAGAACTGGAAGCACCTGTTCCAAATGTGGGCGTCCGTCGTTGGTCTCCAGCAGGACGCAATCGACCTGCGAAATCATGGTGTCGAGATCATCGCAGACTTCGACGCCGAGAGCTTTAATCTTCTCCGTATACTCCGGCACCCGTTTGACGCTGCTTTCAATATCCGGACTTCCCTTCGGATAGACCAGCACAATTCGAAAGCCCGCAAGTTCGGGTTCCGGCTCAGCCTTATTCAGCAACTCGGCAAACGCCAGGCAGTGGGACGTATCCAGTCCAATCATGCCAATCCGCATCGTCTTTGTGGGCTCATCAGCTGAAGTGAAACCGGCGACTGCGGCGATGGCAAAAATGGACAATAAAATTGTACGCATGGGATCGTTTCCGTTGGGGGTGGAGAATTTAGTTTGAGTTGTACAACCCTGAACTGTTGATTCCAAGCCAACAAGTCGGCGATTGCTCCACCTTGCTCCATCGACGCTCTACAAATCGTGGTGACTCGGTCTCGCATGCTTGGAGCGTCTTGCCAAAATGTGCATTCTGTGAGTTGAATAGTAGTGCGATAGGAGGACTGGATGCGGCTGATTCGAGTATACTTCCGGCGTGACTCTGTTGAAAATCGAGCGTAGTCGATACTGTCTCATTGCTGAATAATGTGCATTGCTCGGACCGTGACGTTTTCTTTGGCTGGTGCCCGACAGTCTTTTCCCTCCTCCGCAACTCCCTTCCGCGATTCCCCTGATGGATACCACTCATAACGTGCTGATCCGATCCCTGATGCCAAGGAATCTGCTGTCGTTTGGGCCGGAGTTTCAAAGGCTGCAGCTGGAACCATTGAATGTTCTGATTGGAGCCAACGCCAGCGGCAAATCAAACATCCTCGAAGTCCTTCAGGTTCTTCGCTCGGCCCCAAAAGACATGGAACCCGTTTTCAGAAAGGGTGGCGGTATCGGCGAATGGATCTGGAAGGGCAATCTGCATGGAAATGCTTCGATAGACTGCGTCGTCCGGCGTGAGCAGCCTCTGCAGCACGTGCGGCATGTTCTGAGCTTCGGTGTCGCTTCGCAACGGCTCCAAGTTTTCGATGAGCGGATCGAAGATGCGTTTGAACTCCAGAGTGAATCGTTTCAACGATACTACGTCGGAGTTGCAGAGGGAACACCAAGCGTTTTTTATTTGACGCTTGATGGCGAGCGGAGCTGGACAAATGCGCCGACAAGTCGGCCCCATACTTCGATTCTTTCTTTCTTTCAGGATGAAATGCATTATCCAGAATTACATTTGTTATCGCAGAGCTACAACCAGATCCGTATTTACCGTGAATGGTCGTTTGGACGAAACGCCGTCTTCCGCACTCCCCAAAAAGCTGATATGCGGAACGATGTGCTGGAGGAAGATTTTTCGAATCTCGGTCTCGTTTTAAATCGCCTCAAGACCAAGTTTCCAGCCGCAAAGAGGGCCATTCTGAACGGTCTCAAAGACCTCTACGACGGCATTCAGGATTTTGACGTGATGATCGAAGGAGGAACCGTTCAGGTGTTCTTCACGGAAGGTGAATTCGTGATTCCTGCCACGCGGCTTTCTGACGGAACACTTCGATACCTGTGTTTATTGGCAATTCTCTGCGACCCAACTCCACCGCCGCTAATCTGCATCGAAGAACCCGAACTGGGATTGCATCCGGACATTCTGCCAAACCTGGCGGACCTGCTCATCGCTGCGTCTGAACGTACTCAGCTCATCATCACGACTCATTCCGACATTCTGGTCGATGCAATGACGGAGCGGCCTGACGCTGTGGTGGTGTGTGAAAAGCATGATGGCAAGACTGAAATGAATCGATTGTCGCCTGAGGCTCTGACAGTATGGTTGGAAAAATATCGCCTCGGCCAGTTGTGGATTGACGGTCAACTGGGAGGCAAGCGATGGTAAACGCCTGTATTTACCTCGAAGGCGGCGCTACAGGAGCTCATTCCAAGGAACTAAGCACCCGTTGCCAACAAGCTTTTCACAAGCTGCTTGATCGCATGGGATTCACAGGGCGAAAACCCCGACTGGTGGCCTCTGGCGGACGAGCGGATGTCTTCGACAGGTTCTGTACGGCTTACAGGAACAGCGACGGTGGTTACGTGGCCATGTGGATCGATAGCGAAGAGCCGATAGCGGATATCGCGCAGACGTGGAAACATCTCGCGGAAGTTACAACGGTGGCTCGCTGGGAAAAGCCAGATGGTGCTGACGATGATCAGGTTCTTTTCATGACGACTTGCATGGAGACGTGGATCGTCACAGACCGAGAAACACTTCGAGATCATTATGGTTGTCAATTACAGGAGAGCGCATTGCCATCGCTGAATCACTTGGAAGCGAAGGGACGCCACGATGTGCAGAATAGTCTTGTCCATGCGACTCGAAACTGCCGAAACAAGTATTCAAAGGGAAAATGTTCGTTTGTCGTTTTGGGACAACTTGATCCGTTGGTTCTGAAACAGCACCTGCCAAGTTTCGATCGAGTGTGGCGAATTCTGAATGACGTGCTGTAGGCAGACTGCGGAAAGGGATCGATTTCGCCGCCGTAGTGCAATGGCCCGGAATCACCGAAGCGAACTCGGAGGTGTGGTGGACATCACTTGATGCGATTGTAGCCGTTCAGCGCCGCGACGCGGTAGGCTTCGGCCATGGTGGGGTAGTTGAATGTCGTGTTGATGAAGTACAGGAGGGTATTGGCGGTACCGGGCTGGGCCATGATGGCCTGGCCGATGTGGATGATCTCGGATGCGTTCACGCCGAAGCAATGAACTCCAAGGATGGCCAGCGTCTCGCGGTGAAATAAAAGTTTCAGCATCCCGACGGGACGTCCCATGATTTGGGCTCGGGCGAGATTCTTGAACATCGAATGGCCAACTTCGTAGGGGACACATTCATCGGTCAGTTCGCGTTCGGTCTTGCCGAGGCTGCTAATCTCCGGGCTGGTGTAGATCCCGGTGGGAATATCGTCAATGCGAAACTGGTCCGAGTCACCTTCGCCCAAATGCCGCGCGGCGAATCGCCCCTGAATGTAGGCCGCGCTGGCGAGCGCCGGGACTCCGATGACATCGCCAACCGCGTAGATGTGCGGCTGAGTCGTCTGGAAATGTTGGTTCACTTCCAGTTGACCACGATGATTGGGTGTGATGCCGACCTTGTCCAGGCCAAGTCCCTCGGTATTTCCGGATCGACCATTTGCCCACAACACAATGTCGCTCTTGAGTTGCTTGCCGGACTTCAGATACATCACAACGTGATCATCAAAGGTTTCGAGACGCTCGAAGGTTTCACTGTGTCGAATCCGGACACCGGTGTCTCGCATGTGATAGGCCAGTGCGTCGCAGATTTCGTCATCCAGAAACTCCAGCATTCTGGGGCGCGTGTTGACCAGATTGAGTTTGACCTGCAGATTGCGAAACATCGACGCATACTCGCAGCCGATCACACCGGCTCCATAGATCGTCATCGTTTTGGGAGTTTCGGGAAGATCCAGAATCGTGTCACTGTCGAAAACGCGCGGATGTGTGAAGTCGATTTCCGGCGGACGATAGGGGCGTGAACCGGTCGCAATCACAAAATGCTGTGCGTGGACAATTGTGGTGCTGCCATCTTCATGTTTGACAAGAATTCGCGTTGGGTCGAGAAACTCGCCCTGTCCCACAAGCACTTCGACGTCGTTGCGGTCGTAGAAACTGCGGCGCATGCCAACCTGCTGATCGATGACAGCCAGGGCACTTCGCCGGAGGTCACGGAAGCCGACATCCAGATTGATGCCCAATTGCCGAAATACAGGGGCCGAATTGACATCCATCAGTCGATAAACGGCGGCTCGGAGGGACTTGCTGGGAATCGTGCCCAAATGTGTACACGCTCCTCCAATCTGCGCCATGCGTTCGACAACACCGACTCGCTTCCCCTGCTTTGTCGCTTCCATCGAAGCGCCTTCACCGCCAGGTCCAGTGCCGATCACAAGTACATCAAAATGTTTTTCCGGAGGTGCTTGCATAAAATTTTGCAGTTTTCAGTGTTCAGTTTTCGCCCTCGTTCCAGGGCTCCAGCCCTGGAATGCAGTGCCCCGGAGGCTCCAGCCTCCACTTCGTTGTGGAGGCTGGAGCCTCCATTGCAGTGTGTTCCGAGGCAGAAGCCTCGGAACAAGGTCATGGTCGTTGCGACTTGGTCATTACTTCAACAAGCCACTGTGTCGCAGCAGCGGCGCTGGGTCTGGTTCGCGACCGCGAAAGTCGCGAAAGACATCCATTGGGTGGCGGCTTCCGCCCTGAGCCAGGATCGTATCCCGAAATCTGCGACCGGTGTTTGCCACAGCGGATTCGTCATCAAGGCCGGCATCTTCAAATGCGCCAAACGCATCGGCACTCAGAACTTCCGCCCACTTGTAACTGTAGTAACCGGCCGCGTAACCGCCCGCGAAAATGTGCTGGAAGGAACACAGAAATCGGCTCTCCGGCAGCGGAGGAATCAAGCTCGTAATCGACAAAATTCGGCGTTCAACATCGAACGGAGATTCCGATCCGTTTGGGTCGTATCCAAAATGCAGCGCCATGTCTGACATCCCCAGCTGTAACTGACGCAGCATGATGGACGCGGCGCGGTAGGTCTTTGATTGTTTGAGCTTTTGAAACAAATCATCTGGCAGCGGTTCGCCTGTTTGATAGTGGATGGCCATCTTCATCAGTGTTGGACGATGCAGGCACCAGTTTTCCATGAACTGACTTGGCAATTCGACGGCGTCCCACTCCACTCCGCTAATGCCTGCTGCGTCTCGAAAATTGACCGTCGTCAGCATGTGCTGCAGTCCATGCCCGAATTCGTGAAACAGTGTTTCCACTTCACGAAACGTCATTAGCGATGGCACATCATCCGTCGGCGGCGTGCTGTTGCACACCAGATGCGCCACCGGCAGTCGCGTTTCCGTGGCGGTTACCGACCGAGCAATGCAATCAGCCATCCATGCGCCGCCGCGTTTGTTCTGTGGTCTTGAATATGGATCCAGATAAAACCCGGCAATCTGTTGCTGCGACTCGTCAAAGATCTCATAGTAGCGTACGTCCGGATTCCAGACCGGGGCTTTGCCGTCTGCCGATTGAACGCTGATGCCAAACAGTCGGTGACACAGTTCGAACAAACCCGTCAGCACGCGATCCAGCGAGAAATACGGACGCAATTGTTCGTCAGTGAAAGAAAATCGCTGCTCACGCAGGCGTTCCGCCCAGAAGGCGACATCCCAGTGCTGCAACGGACCATCGTGTCCACTTTGCTCGGCGAGTTCCGTGATCTCCTCAAGTTCTCGCTTGGCGACTTCATGCGACGCTTCAAGCATCCGGTCGAACATTTGCTGCACAGCCGCCACGTCTTCCGCCATTTTTTGCGACAGACTGAGGTCAGCGTAACATTCAAATCCCAGCAGCGTCGCCTGTTCTTTCTTCAGTTTCAGAATCTGCAGGATGAGCGGCCCATTATCCTGATCTCCGGAACTGGCCCGGGTGATGTACGCGCGGTACAAAGTTTCACGCAATTCGCGACTGCCACAGTGCTCCATAAATGGACCAAAGCACGGCGTATCCAGCGTGATCCGCCACGGGCCGGACTCAGCTGAGGCCGGGGGTTTGTCCTTATTCTCTTCGGCGCGAGACCATGCTGCTGCCGTCATTCTTCGCAGGCTTGCAGGAAAACCTTCTGCATCTGCCGGAACTTTCAGATCGAGGTGAAACGCGCGCGTTGCATCCAACAGATTGTTCGAAAAGTCCGTGCTCAGTTGAGAAAGTTCCTGCTCAATCGCATTGAACCGTTCTCGATCACGGCCCTGAAGTCCGATGCCAGACAGCTCGGCACTTTGAATCATCCGCTTGATGATGCGCTGCTGGGCTCCCTCGAATGAGTCCCATTGCGACGAATCCCGCAAGGCCAGCAGTTTCCTGTAAATGGCTTCGCTCTGACGCAGTTGCTGGCTGAATTCGACAATTTTCGGCATCGCCGCATCATGTGCGGCACGGAGCGCATCGGAGTTGGCAACACCGAGAAGATGTGCGACGGGCGACCAGCCGTATTCAAAAAGCCGATCGACTTCTTCCATTGGATCCATCAGGGCTGACCATGAAGTCTCTCCAGAATTCTCGACAGTCGCCAGCACTTCACGGCATCGCGAGAGCAACGTTTCTACTGCGGAATCAATATGTTCGGGGAGAATTCGGTCGTAAGCGGGCAGGCCAACGTTGATCAGCAGCGGATTGGAATCGGAATTCATGAAGCACTTCATTCAACAGAACAACAGTATTCAACTGAACAACAGTATTCGACTGAGCAACAGTCTCACCACAGCTGGGAATATTGCGTCAGGATGAGAATGAAAATTGGACTGCGTGTCTTGTAACCACCCCGAACGGATCAGCGAAGCGTGGTCGCCACGATTTTCCATTTAGGGACAACAGTAACGAATGGCATCATCCACGTCACGACGCATCTGTGAAGGAGCGGCGATCTGCTTGTCCAGTCGATTCACGAGATATCGAGAAAGAATTCCAGCAGAAATTGAAGCGACAACGGCAAAAATTCTTTCCCAAAAAAAAAGCTGCCATGATCCTGAAAAGGAGTCGCGAATCGCGATTGATGAATTGTGCGGACGTCGGTATAACGCCCTCTCACTTTGAGGATGTTTGCGGTTGTCTGATCACTGAAGAATCTTGTCAGCGTTCTGCTGATGCTTCGTTGCGACATCCATTTGTCTCGTCTCACCACCCGTGCCGCGATTCAGAAATGAGACGCGGAAATGTGGTCTTGTCTTCTACTAAGGTAGCCTCTCCATCATGCAGCTCCACCAGATTGACCTTGTTCCGGGTGAGTCGATTCGAGTTGGAAATTTGATTGTGACTCTCGTCACGGTCGAGGGCGGCAGTGTTCAATTGCATGTGGAAGATCCTGACGATAACCGTTCATGGATCGATCCAATGGATTCTTCTGATTGTGAACTCAGCGAACCGGTGTTTGCATGATCAACTGAGCTTCCGGGTGGACGACCTTTGCCCGTGAAGACTCGAATTTGATCAGCAGGCAGATCGATCGTCGGCAGCGGTTCTCCTTGTGCGCGATGGCCGTGCAATTGCGGTCTGCGCACGGTCGTTCCGTGACGGTGCTTCAAACGGTGCAAGGCAGTGCGTTGACTTGTTCGGGCTCCGATGCGAACCTGCGTAGTCGCAGCGAGACGTAATCGTCATCGCCGGAAATTTCCGCCAGTCGCCTGATATTTCACTGTTGAATGCGTATGCCTCGATTTGAACTGATCGCTACCACTACCTTTGGCCTCGAATCAGTCGTGTCACGGGAACTGGAGCAACTCGGTTACACCAACCTGCGGACTCTGGACGGCAAGGTGCATTTTTCGGGCGACGAACGCGACATTGCCCGTTGCAATATGTGGCTGCGCTCGGCAGATCGGTTGCTCATCAAGGTTGGGGAATTTGCCGCTCCGGATTTTGGCGCGCTGTTCGACAAGACGGTCGAACTGCCCTGGAGCGATCTGCTTCCCGTGGATGCCACGTTTCCTGTGGCGGGCCGCAGCGTTCAGTCGCGACTGCACGCAGTTCCCGCAGTCCAGGGCTGTGTCAAAAAAGCGATCGTCGAAAGTCTGAAGAAAAAATACAACCGCTTTCGCTTTGATGAAACCGGTGCCAATTTTTCGATCGAAGTGTCGTTGCTGCGCGACGTGGCAACGCTGACAATTGACACGTCGGGCGACGGACTTCACAAACGCGGCTATCGTGAATACGCCGGACCGGCACCGCTGCGGGAAACAATGGCCGCAGGATTACTGCAGTTGAGTTACTGGAATCGCGACCGGCAATTCGTCGATCTGTTTTGTGGCAGCGGCACTTTGCCGATTGAAGCAGCACTCATCGGACGCAACATCGCCCCCGGATCCGGACGTTCGTTCATCGCAGAAGACTGGCCGTGGATGGATCGCAAGATGTGGAAAGACATTCGTACGGAAGCCCGCGACCTGCGGCAGCCGAGAATGCTCGAACCCATCATGGGATTCGACCACGATCCAGCTGCTATCCGACTTTCCGAAAAGAGTGCGGCGGAAGCGGGTGTTGCTGGTGACATTCAGTTTCGGATTCAGGAGGTCAGCGAATTCAAGTCAGCTCGGGAATACGGTGTCATGGTCTGTAATCCTCCCTATGGCGAGCGGATGGGTCTGCCCGAAGAAGTTGAAGCCGTCTATCGGGAACTTGGGCGCGTCTGTGATTCACTCCCCACCTGGAGTTTCTACGTGATGACCTCCAATCGCTGGTTTGAAAAACACTTCGGTCGGCGGGCACCTCGTCGCCGAAAGCTTTACAATGGTCGGCTGGAATGCCAGTTCTATCAATACCTCGGCCCTGCTCCGCCGCGACAAAGCACGGTTGGTGACGAAAGTGAGGCTCCGGCGGCGCAACCTGATCCTATGGATGAATCCTGAGTATGATGACCGACGTGCCATGGCAATCTCAAGGTTGGATTGAGCACACACAGATCATGCTCGATTCCTTTAGGCGTTTTGTCGGTCGCGAGTTGATCCCGCGCACAGGCGATGCTGCAGAAGACGCAAGGTTGATTTTCGAAGCGACATTTGTCGTCGTTTCGCACGGAACTCAGGACGACCCGGTACTCAACTACGGCAACCAGACGGCGCTCACGCTGTGGGAAATGGACATCCCGACGCTCACGTCAACGCCATCGCGGCTGACAGCCGAACCGATGCACCGCGACGAACGAGCTCAACTGATGACTCGCGCCGCGCGTGATGGCTTTGTGGATGACTACCGTGGAATTCGCATCAGCAGCACTGGCCGACGATTTCTGATCGAGCAGGCCATCGTCTGGAACCTTGTCGATACTGCAGATAATCGCGTCGGCCAGGCGGCCACGTTTTCAGAATGGAAACCTCTGTAGGACGCAGTTGTTCGCGACAGGATTCCGTATCAGAGCAGAAACTCCGAATTCAGGGGACTCATCAATCTGGAATCTCAAATGATCAGAACAACACTTTTGCGGATTGTAGTCTGGATTGTGGTCGTACCATTCGCGTACGCCGCAGACGATCCGACTGTCGAGGAACTTTGGGTGCGACGCTATTCGAGCGAGGCCGCCTGGGATCGATTGCTCGAACTTGGGCCGGAGACGCGGGAACTTGCACGCCGGATACTGCATCCGCCGGGTGAGGTCTTTGCAAAGTGGCCCACGTCTGGGGATTCGGCCCTCATCGAATCGATGAGGGCCGATGCCGTTCCCGAGATCATCCGGTCGCTTAGAGATTCGGTAGACACTGACGATCGTGTGACCATGATGCGGCAACTGGAATCATTGGGATGCATGGCGAGACCGGCCGCTGAGGCCCTCATGACGATCGCACTTGAAGCGGACGGATCGGAACGGGAAGCGGCGTTACGAGCACTGGCAGCGACCGGGGCAAAGAGAGACTTCCTGATCGGCGAGGCCATTCACATGCTGTCCGTAGCGGGGTCCTCACGTAGCGTGCGAACACCAATGGTCGGACCCGATCATGTCGCGTTAGTCGGAACGTGGTTATTGAGGAACCTTCAGGACGACCGCGCGCGGACGGCCCTTGTTCGCGCGGCCCGTTTTCATCCTTCCGCTTCGGTGCGGGAAAGTGCTGTCTCTTCACTGAGTTATTCCGCACGGACTGATTCGATGCTGTTCCGGAATTTCATCGACTGCCTCGAAGATCATTCCGCCACAGGCTCGGGATTTGCCGGTGCTGGGAGTCCGTCAAGTGAGGCGTACCGCGCGATTCTGCAGTATCACGAACTCCCGGCATCCGCTGCCACCGGGCTGATCGAGCGTCTGTATAGCCAATCGTACGAAGAGAGTTCTGAGTATGAGTTGTCACTTGTCGAGGCCATCGTGAAGTGTCCCGCAACGGATACACATGCCTCTGAACTTGTGCAGCGAAAGATTCGTCCGTTACTCAATGACGAATCCACAGACTGGTCTGAGGTCGATCGCGTGCTCGGTCCCCGAACGGCGAAGCTGGTTGACATCGATGAGGTTTTGAAAGAACTTCGAGACCCGCAATTTGTGCTGGACAATTCAAGGTGGGAAGACAGCGAGTCCACATGGATGCTGTTGCGAGCACATCATGACGTGATCATTCCCGTGCTGCGAGGATATCTCAAATCGGAACGCATCGACGTTCGCATCGCGACCCTCGGAATCCTTGGTCACAAAGAATTTGCACCCGACACCGTGATTCCGAACATCGTCGAATTGCTGGACGATCGCTACGCCTCCGTTCGAGCCGCCGCTGCTGAAGCTCTTGCCGACTTCGGCCCGGCAGCCGCCGCTGCAATTCCAAAACTTGAACGAGCGACGCAGGATGAATACCTCACCATGAAACTCGCCGCCGAGGATGCTTTGAGTGCGATCCGCGAAGCGGCGAAGTAGTACGGATGTTCGAGAGATGTTCGCTAGGGCGGCAAAACGGGAAGTTCAAAGCAAACAGCTTCCCGATCATTGCGGACAAGGAGATGTCGCCCGGAAATGACGGGCTGATTCCAGGTGCGATCGTTGAGTGCCTTCAGAGTGGCGATCTCCTGAAATGCGTGTGGGTCTGCTTTCACGATGGCGAGGCTTCCCATTTCGGCCTGAATCAAAAGGCAGTCATTCACGAGTATCAACTGACCGTAACCATAGCGTCCGCTTTTCCAGCGGCGTGTTCCATCCTCCAGAGCAATGCAGCAGAGAATTCCGTCGTCCAGTCCATAGGCATGATTGTCCCGAATGACGACCGAACTGAACTTGGATTTGAGTGCCTTGCTGGTCCACATTTCGTGCGCCGCCCATTCGCCTGCAGCATCACGCGCGACAGAAAGCAAGGCACTCCCTCGGCCATAACCCGACGAAATGAGGAGCAGATGGGTTTCCGATCCTGCCTGACTGGCTCGCATCGCTTCGGGGACGATGACTGGCTGGCCGACGTTCACCTGCTCGTCAGAATTGTCACCCCATGGAAAACTCCATAACGTTACGCCCGTCGCTGCATCATGACCATGCAGCCCGATCGCATCGAAGATGAGAACCTGTGCCATGTTCTGCGTGGGGAACAAATGCGGGGAACTGTAGCCCGGCTTACGTGATCCTTCCGACCAAAGAAGGTCGCCGGTAGCACAATCGAAAGCGATGAGAGAACCGGCCGCGCCGCCGGGACTGACGAACACCCGCCGATCAGAAACCAATGGCGAACTCGCGTTACCGAACAGACTGGGCGAGACGTCTGGGCCGATCTGGCGAGTCCACACCACGCTGCCAGTGCTGCCATCCAGACAATTCAAAATGCCCGTCGCACCGAGCGTATAGACCCGGCCTTCGTAAATCGTCGGAGTCGCCCTCGGCCCGGACCCACTTGTGTATTCTTCGAAACGAGCGGCATCGAGATGACACCAGACTTCGTTGCCAGAGCCTAACTCGTAACACACAACGGCCTCGAAGTTGTCCCGCTGTTCCTGCGTCACGCAATAGGCACCAACCACCGCGAACGATGACCAGCCCCGTCCCACGGGATGTCGCCACAACTCGCGCGGCGGATTCGACTGCCAATCGAATTGCAAGCCAGGGACTCGGTATAATCCAGCCCGATCAGCGCCGCGAAAACCGGGCGAATCCGTGTTAAAGGTCTGCGCAAAATTTGCATGTGACAAGTCGCTGGTCGTTCTCGTTGCAAAATCCGCAAACCGGTCTTCGGGAGTCGGTGTCCAGCGCCACTTGAGAACGAGTCGACCGTCTCCGGCGAAACCATCCAGCCGGAGCATCGCAAGCATCGTGGCCTGAGCGGTGAGCAGTAAGGCGATCGCACTTATTTGAGCTCGCATCCGGAGATTCGCCCAGGCTCTGACCCAAACATAGACAGCCAAATTGAAAAGCCCGACAACGATTTGGATATCGATCCCCGGTCGAATGAGGCTCCAGCCGCAGACTTGTACGACGAAGTACATTCCACAGGCAAGCGACCCGATCAGGAAAATCGGCCACCAGCGAATGACATTCGTCTGCGACTGCTGTGAACGACGAGTCCACATGATTTACCTCCCCGATTACGGCTTGCTCCAGAACCGACATTATGTGGCAAGATCAGAGTTGAGATAATCGCGAAGCCCGGATTTGCCTCCAGAAGCCCGGCCTTTTTTAAAAAGCCGGGCTCAATCCTCGTTCCAGGGCTGGAGCCCTGGAACGCGATGCTCGGAGGCTCCTGCCTCCAGACTTGCCGCTGTAGGCAAGAGCCTCCAGAACACGGAAGTCCCGGTACTCAACTACGCCAACCAGACGGCCATCGCGTTGGACAGGCAACGACGTTTTCCAGTTGGAAGTGGCAGTGAGGTCGAATCTCTGACGGGCTTCTGGTAGGTCCTGCTTGCCGAGCAGGACTTCGCGGCCCCTGCGACCAGACATGTTCGCCAGAAAGACGAAGCGGTGGCCTCTTGGTGCTGCCAAACACAGCCTCTTCCGACTGCGCAATCCTGTGAATCAACTCTTGCGTCGCTGCCACTTTGCCGGGTCTAAGGCAGAATGAAAAATGCCAACGACCTCAGGCGAATCTAACGCCCACTCAAATAACAGCAAATAGGGAAAGCCACTGATCAACGCGACTCGAAGTGTTCCCTGAGCTATTCCGTACGACTCCGGGTATAATTCGACCGAATCAAGTCGTTCATTGACGGACTGACGAAACCGATTGCCGAGATCAATCTCGATGGCATCGTACCACGCGGTCGCAGCTTTGAGATCGACTGCGACGAGAGGATGGAAGCGAACCGCATCAGCCATTGACGCGGCGCCAAAGTTCCGCACGATCAATGACGATTGACGGATCAGCTTTCACCTCCGCGGCACGTCGAGTCGCTTCCTGGAACTGCCAGGGATGAAGCACGATTGGTTCTTCCGACGCGCTAATGTCATCCCAAAGGAGTTCCACGAGCCGGAGTTTCTCTTCAACCGGCAGATTACGAAGTTCCTGAAGATCGATGCTCATTGAATACCTCTGAATTCAGTCGCAACACGAAAAACGGTTCTCCGTTCAAGGGCTTGATGAATCATACAATTCCACATCAGACAACGAAAGTCGCAAATTCTTGAACCGTCACTCTGCCGAAGAAGGCACGCTGCTGAGCGTTTCGTTCGCGGAGCGAACGACGACTATTTGATGCGTGATCGCGGGTCGGTTTGTGATTTCTCGATTTTCCAGATGGCTTCTCCTGCCGCGTCGCTCAGCCAAAGATTTTCTTTCTCGGCAGCCAGCCTGCGAAGTTCTGGAAGAGTTGGACTGGCGGGCGCACCGATTTCGGCAAGTGCCTTTATGATGGCAAGCTGTCGGTCGTAAAAATCCATGCGATGTTCGAAGGTTGCGTCAGCGTCGGGCTCTGATTCACTCAGAAACTTGATGAGCATCGGGAATGATCGAGCTGCGGGAGGGCCGATCTTGCCCAGTGTCTCGGCTGCTTTCATGCGAGTCATTCTATCTTCGCTCTGTAGCGCCTCAATCAGTCCTGCGACTGCCGGTTCACCAATTTCGGCGAGCGCTCCGGACGCTGCGTCATTGACCCTTGGTCCAAAATATTGGACCGCGTGTTCAAAGGGCGCATCGTCGTCGCCGAGCAATTCAAGCAGTCGGGTAGTAGCCGGTTCCGCCTTCGCCCCCGTCCACGTCAGTTCTCTTGCGGCATCAAATCGCACGCGTGAGTCAGTCGAATCGAGCTGCTTGACGAGACCGCTGACGTCCTCGGCCTGAAGGGCTGTCAGTGGGCAAAACAGAATAGCGAATAAAAGAATGTGCATTGTCTCTCCGATGTTTTTCAGGTCGCCAGTGAGGCATCATTTGCGCGTGTCAAACCCCTCATCCGGCCTGCGGCCACCTTCTCCCCCCAATCTTGGGATTGAATGGACGAGTCCTATTGTACGCATCACGCTTGACCCGATGAAACTTTCAGAATTCACTGTATTCCGTACGCGGCCATGTGTGCTAGAATTATCACATGCAAAGACTTTCGCCAACAACCGAATCTGCCGAGACAATCGCGATTCCCACAACGTGGCTTGATGAGTTTGAAGCGGCTCGGAGACGGCCTCTCGAACAGCGGTTTCGATATGCCTTCATTAAGACCTACAAGCCTGTCCTTGACGATGAACGTTTTCGTGCGTTCGATACAATGCAGGATTATCGACAGTGGTGCCAGGAAAACTTGCCGGATTGGCTAGGGTATGGCCGCGTTTGAGTACCGTCAGGCCGAAGAAGTTCGCGATTGTTTCGCCCGGCACAACGTGCGGTATCTCTTCATAGGAAAATCTGGAGCGATCCTGCTTGGTTTTCCTGACACGACGCAGGACGCAGATCTGTTCGTTGAGAAGTCGCCGGAAAATGGTCGTGGAGCAATTCTGGCCCTTCGTGACATTGGATTCGAATTGTCCGACCTCCAGGCGGCGCAAATCGAGCAGGGAAAAGACTTCATTCAACTCAAGAACGGTCCATTCGACCTCGACCTGATATTTGCGCCCGACGGAATTGAAGCTTTCGAAGATGCATGGAAACGTCGCATTGAGGTTGAAGGGTTTCCGGTCTGCAATATCGACGACATCATTGCCAGCAAAGAAGCGGCCGGTCGCAGCAAAGACATCGAATCGTTGCCACGCTTGAAATCATTCCGCGAGTATCTGAGAACCAGATAGCCACCGGTTTTTTAGTGCTTTTCAAACATTAACCGGCTTGCCGCTCACTAGGTCAACCCCTTCCGCTTGCCTCCAGACCTGCGAGTGGAGGCAGGAGCCTCCGGGGCAGTGTGTTCCGAGGCTGGAGCCTCGGAACAAGATGCTGTATGTGGGCTACAACGATTGCGTTATTTGCTTTGCAGGAGTTCCAGGTAGTCCAGTGTGATGTGGACGACTTCCTGGTTGTAGGCGTCATGGACGAAGATGTCGGGGTCCTCGTCGGTGTGAAAAGGTCCGGTGACGCGGTCCAGCGCATCGTCGAATTCTCGCCGGGCGGTTTCTTCGATTTGAAACGTGCCTTCCTGCAATGAGGCCGTCGGGCGGTTCTTCAGTTCGATCCAGCGATCAATTTTAGTCTGAAGTTCTCGGAACTCTTCGTTGTTGCTGATGCGAAGCTGGCTCTTTTGATTCAACTTCTGAATCAGTTCTTCACTGATGTCGTTCAGCGGCGTGTACTCCACTGGTGGGATTGCTTCGAACGACAATGGGTTGTGCCACGAAACTTCGCTCTTGTTGAAATGGTTCAGAATCGATGGGAGCACGACGTCCGATGGAATGCCATTCGATTCGATGCATTTACCGTTGATTCGGTAGAGAACACCGGCTGTCAACTTTACGGCCCCGCGATCAATCTTGGCAAAAATATTGACCCCATCATGCACGTCGTTGACGCTTTGGACCGTTCCTATTCCTCGGCTTGTAGAGTCTCCGACAATAATTCCCCGACGATAATCTTTGATCGCCCCGGCAAAGACCTCGGCTGGCAGCTTGGAATTTCGATCGCAGATGACGACGAGCGGCTTCACCCAGTTCAGCTCCGCGTCGTCTGCACTGTACAATTCCATGCCACCATCGGCTACGCGGACTTGCACGAATGGTCCCTTCGGAACGAATAATCCCGCAAGGTCGACTGCCGCGCTCAATGCCCCAGGATCGATGCCGCGAAGATCAAGAATCAGAGCATCAACTTCCTGCTCACGGAACCGATCGAGTAACGCCCGAACTTCCCGGCTCGTACACTGAAAATCCTTGCCAGTGGCCTGGGCTCTGAAGTCGCGAACGAAGGCGGGGATGTTCACCACGCCGATTTTGCCTCGACCGTTGTCGATCCAGTTGGACACGTCGATGATTTCGTCCTGAACTTTACGCTCACGTGAATGGAGACTCCCTCGTTCCATCGTGTGGCTTTCTATTGCACCGTTTCTCTTTTCGACTTGAAGTATGACCAGAGTTTCTTTATCGCCCCGGATATTTTCGTACACTTTCGACATCCTGAGTTCAGTGACGTCTATGAGTTCTTTGTCTTTGCTAGGCCCGTCGGGATCGACACCGATGATTCGATCTCCTTTCGTCAATTTTCCATGCCGTTGGGCCGCTCCCTCGTTCATAATGTTCTGTACAACAATAGCGCCATTCTCGTCCCGCAGCTCGATGCCAATGCCATAGTAGGCCATCATTCCGCCACGATAATCTGCCATTGTTTCTGGTGAGAAATACCGCGCGTAGGGATCAACGCATTGAGCGAAGACAGTCAAGTAGGATTCCATCAGTTCATAGCGTTCGGTTTGCTTGAGAATTGCCAGATTGCGGCGATATCGATCGTGTATTCGCCTGCGAGCTTGTGTGAGATCCATTCCTCCGAATTGCAACTGCAATAGCTCGAACTTCACCTGCTTTCGCCAGCGTTCGACAAGTTCCTCCTCTGACTGTGCCCAGCTCACACTGTCTCGGTCCAGCATGATGTCCTCATCAATCGTGAAGTCGTGATCCTGATCGACGAGTTGCTGAATCAGAGTCTGGCGTTCTTTCATTCGCTCCAAATAGCGATCCGGAACAACGCTGGCGAATTCAACATTTCCGGCCAGGATTTGATCATCAAGCTGATGTTTGGACTCGTTGAAGACGTCGATGTCCGACTGCAAAAAGTAGAGTCGTTGCGGGTCCCATGAGTCGATGTATCTCGTCAACAGTCGCTCCGACACGGTGTCATCGATGACCGGATGGTGGACGTGTCGCGCAGTCAACAATTCAGCCACCATGCGAGCCGTCTTGCCGTCTTCCGCTGTGACTCGAGGCATTTCGTCGCCACCGACGCCGCTCATTCCTGTCAGGAACAGAATTCCGATCGAGAACATTCCTGCAATCAATCCTGCCTTCATGCTGCGACTCCGTGTCATCTGGTCTTCTTTCTCGCGACCGCTTTTTCGTGCGTTTCGCGCATTCGGACACACCACTTACCATCGAGCGGCTTATTATTGTCTCATCAGCCGCCACGCGCTAGCGTCCGGTTCCGTGAAAACCGGGAGCTACGCTCGGCGGCTGAAACACTAACAACAGTTATTTTCCGACCGATGCTTATCAGCATGTTTACCTCGCGTCACTTAGCAGGAACGCGATCATGTCGGCGATGTCCTGCTGGGTGAGCGCTGTGGCTAAACCATTTGGCATCGGTGACACATTGGACGGCACGATCTCCGCGATTTCTTTCCTTGCGATGCGGTGTGTCTTTTGGGCATCGGCTGAGACGACGATTTCGTCGCCGGATTCGCTCGTGATGATGCCCCCGACAACTCGCCCATCGGTTAGTTCCACGATAACCGGTTCGTAGCCGCGGACGATGCTGATGCTCGGAAAGACGATTGCTTCCAGCAGGTCGCGACGGTTTCGAACTCGGCCGATGCTGGTGAGGTCCGGTCCCAGTCGCCCGCCTCCGTATCCGAGTTTGTGGCAGGCATTGCAGGCGGCTTTCTTGCTCATGAAGACTTCATGACCGCGGCGTATGTCGCCTTCCGGCAACGTGCTGAGCATTTTTTCAAGCACGGCCGTTTGTTCTTCCAGGCTGGCATTCAGCAGGCGTTGCAGCTTTTGTCCTTCCGCCTGCACTGATGGAGGATATTTCTTCAGCAACTGATTGATCAAATCGGCCCGCAGTCCTCGCATGCCGTTGGATTCTGTCAGCGTGGCGACGAGAGTCATTCCGAACGCCTCCGAACTCTCGCGTTCGAAGGCCGGTAACAGTCTTGGCAGATCCATGGGACTGACCTGTTTGGCGACCGCCAGCAAGTCATTCAGTTGATCCGAAGTCAGCGCGGCTGCAGCCAGGCAATTGCAGGCCACTGTGCGATCATTCAGCGACTGGTCGTCATTGAGCAGCTTCAAGAGTAGCTGAAACGTGCCTGAGTCAAGTACTCTGCCCTGCCCCGCCGCGCCGAGCGCAGCCAGTCTCGTTTCGGACGACAATGAGGTCCGCGCCGCAACAGAGACCAGGGTTTGCTTTAGCGCCTCATGGCCATCCTTCGGTAGCGGAAGATTGCGAATGGCTTCAATCACAGATGCGACACTGGTGTCGTCCGACATTGCCAGTCGTTCATTCAACGCATCCAGCCATGCGGGAGGCGTTGAGCTGAGTGACGTGTGTGCAATCGCATCGAGACACAACCGAGCGGCGAAGTCGTCAGAATGCAGGTGCTTCACCAGCAGGTTCTGAATCTCGGACGATTCTGCCAGTGCCGCCAGGAGATCGATCATGAGTTGCTCATCATCCTGCGACAACGTATCCGCCTTCGTCAGACGGACTTCAAAATAATTCGCGAGTGATCCGCCCCAGTCCGCATGTCGCCGCATGATCCACACTGCGGTCGCTCGCAGAGCCGCATCGTCGGCATCCATCAGTGGAAGAACGTCTTCGGCGGACAGTCCTCCCTGTTGCATTTGATCCAGAGCGACAGCGGCGGCTCGCTGAATTCGTGGCGATGCCGAGGCCAAACCGATCCGCGTCTCCTGTGGTGACGCCGTCTCGATGAGAGCATAGATGCAGGCATGTTCGCGAATTCGCTCGGCCGCGTCGGATGGTGCGCCGGAGGCATCGTGCTGAGTCGATTTGAGGCTGCCGGCGATCTGCAGAATCTGATCAACGCACTTCGGTTCGCGGATTCTGCCGATCGCTTCCATCGCCGCTCGTGCCGGACCTGCGTCGTCAGACGCTGCAATCTTCAGAAGTTTCGGCAGCGCTTGTGCATCGCGCCACAGTCCGACTGCATGTGCCGACGCTTGCCGGACAGCTGCAACGGAATCTGCGAGCGCCGCCGCAACAGCAACCCGAGCTGGTCCCGAGTCAATCCCAGTCAGTGTCCAGACAGCGCGACTTCGAACAGCTGGACTAACATGCTGATGTGCAACTTCTGCCAGTGCAGCGACTGCAGTTTCACCCAGCGTTCGCAGTCGTGCGGTCGCGCGGCGATGGACAAACAGACGATCATCAGCAAGCAAATTGGCCAGCTGAACTGGCGACGCGGTCTCCCATGCGATCTGAAGCCCGAGCGGATCGATGACAGCTTTCGCGCCTGTGCGGCGAACTCGATAAATGCCGCCGAGAACATCCGGCTTTGCCAACTGAGACGTCGGGCAGCAGACTTTGTACCAACCACCAGTATCAACAATCAGCAGACTGCCGTCAGCGTCTTCGAACACATCCGTCGGATGAAAATCGGGATGATCACAGGCCAGAAAATCGGTATCGACGGTTTCAAACGTCGGACCGTTCGGCACCAATTCATGCCGCACGACTTTGTGCAGATTGAAATAACACGCGAACAAATTGTCGGTCGCCGTTCCGGAGAACAGCGATGAACTTCCGGCAATCAGTCCGCAGGGGGCCGCCGCTCCCTGATGACTGAGCACCGGCATTACGTCACCGGTCATTGGGTGAGCGTAAATGGAATCGTGCCTCTTGCCGTAGACGCCGCCGTAAATTGCATGGATCAATCCGTCCCGGTGTCCCGCTTCGGGATGCTGAAAGAACGTGCAGCTCAGAAATCGTTCGCCGTTCGAATGAAACGCGACGTTGACCGGATTGTCCATGCCGCCGGTGAGGACTACTTCCATCTCCGAACCGTCAGGCTTCGCTCGAAAGATGTGAGATGATCGAGTCACAAGTTGCGTGCCGTCAGACAACGCGTGTTTCTGCTCAGCAAAAGCACCTTTGCACCAGTAGATGCGACCATCGTGACCGAAATACGGTCCATGCAGATCATTGCCGCAACCCGTCAACGTTGTGCCGTCGAACCAGACCGAACGTTCGTCTGCCTGACCGTCATCGTCGGTGTCGGTGAACTTCCAGATTTCCGGCGGCGCTGCGACGTACAGCGAACCGCCGTACCAGAGGCAGCCTTCCGGAAACATCAGCTTGTCGGCAAACAGCGTGCTACGATCATAAATTCCGTCGCCATCCACGTCCTCGACTCGGCGAATACTGTGCGGCTTTTCCGCCAGCTGCTGCTCCGCCTTTTCCGACATCCCTCCGGAATCCGTTACATACAGTCTGCCTTTTTCGTCGCGAGCGACAGAAATTGGACGACCAACCAGCGATGGCGCGACGGCAAGTTCCACTTCAAATCCGTCCTGAACCTGGAGCGTTCGCGAGCCGATAACTGTCTCACCGCCGCTCGTGCTCTGTCCGGACAGCATTCCAATGAGCAGGATTGAGAAACAGGTTCTCATGTTGATATCTCCGATGAGGCGTATGATTCCGTAGAGTCAGCAATTTACTAAACTGCGACAGCACAAAACAGCGGGCGTCAGTCTTCGTCGCAAAGAACTCAGGCTTTTCAAGAAAGCCGGGCATGTCGAGTTGAGGTTGATGATTCCGCTGAGATACTTCCGTTCATACCGCAGAGTCGGGCCACCGTCGGCACCCACACTCACCGGCTGATTGTCCTCCTCGAAAATGTGATTCCGTGACCATGTCTCGTCTCGAAATTGTCCTCCATCCTCATCCGGCTCTGCGATGGAAATCCAAAGAAGTTTCTCGGATCGACGCAGAACTCAAAAAGATGGTTGAGCAGATGTTTGAACTGATGTACTCCTCAAAAGGAATCGGACTTGCGGCAAATCAGGTCGGGCTGCCGTACCGACTGTTTATCATCAATCCCACCGGCAAGCGCGAGGAAAAGGACCAGGAGTTTGTCTTTATCAATCCCCAAATCACACGAAAGAACGGCAGTGAAACGGATGAAGAAGGTTGCCTGAGTCTGCCGGAAGTTTTTGGCCCCGTGACCCGAGCCACGAAGATCATTATCGATGCGTTTGACCTTGAAGGACGGCAGTTTGAACTGGAGCTTGAAGATCTGCCAGCGCGCGTGGTGCAGCATGAATACGATCATGTGGAAGGGGTGATGTTCATCGATCGCGTCGCCCCGACCGCCCTGCAGAAGATTCAGCCGCTGATTGACGATTTTGAATCTCAATTTCTGAGCGGCCAGAAATCCGGAGCCATTCCGTCGGATGCTGAATTGATGTCTCAGCTGCTTGCGCTGCAAAACGCGAGAACGTAGACTCGTCATCTGCGTTTACAAATGAAAACGATTACGATCTGATAGTGGTTTCTTTGCCGAGATCTGCCTGGGAGTTCCAACGTGACCATAACAACTTTTTGCCATCTGAGTGGTGCATCAAACTGCGATACAACGTGCTTCAGCAGCAACGCTCGCAGATTCTACCATTGGTTTACCATGAACTCGTTGCTCGTGCGGTGGTCCATCGTGTTGGCCGTCTCGGTCCTGTTGAATGCATCAACCGCACACGCTCAGGCACGCTGGCTGACGCAAAAGACCAAATCGTTCACGAACGGCAAGACACTCCCGGATGTTCTCGAAGAACTTTCGGCGGCGCACGGATTCAAGATTGAATATGCCAACGATAAAATCAAAAACCAACTTGAATCTGACGTCGTCGGCATCGAGATCGTCGCCAATCTGGAAGGCGTTCCCCTGGAGACAACTTTGAATCTGCTATGCAGCCGCGCGAGTGGCACGACAGCCTGGCCCTGGAAAGCTGACAAAGCGACTCTTCAAATGCAGGATCCAAATGAAATGATCCTTGTGACGCACAGTATTCGCGGCTTTGGTCAGCTGATCAGCGATCCCGATGAATTGAAAGATGCAATTATGTATTCTGTCGATGCAGACTGGGCAGATTTTGAAGAGCAGCCGGATAAGGCAGCTCTGATGGGTACAATCTCCGACATTTCGGCGGCGTCTATCATGGTGCGACAGGTTTATCGGGGTCAGCAGGAGGTCGCTGAATTACTGCAGGAACTTCAGGCAGCGGCCAGTGGAAAATCAGCCCACGCTTCGTCAGCGGCTGACAAGAAGACCGACCGAATTCTTGACAAAGCGGTATCGCTGTCCGCTGGCGACATCACACTGGAAGAACTTTTTGCGCAGGCATTTACTGCAAATAAGATCCCATGGATCGCGATGACCGAAGAACTGGAATCTCAAAAAGTCAGCCTGACGGACATAGTGACTCTTGACGGCAAGAAGCAGCCGTTGCGAGACACCGTTGCAGGCACCCTTGAGCCTCACAAACTGGGCATCATGGTGAAAGACGGCATCGTAGAAATCTCTTCAATGGAAGTAATTGATTACCGCGACCATCGCCGAATCTACAACGTCCAGAAGCTGCTCAATCAGGCGACGACCGCTGAGATCGCAGTAAAGATTGAGTCCCTGGAAGGTACGACCATCGACTTAGCTGTGCCGCTTGGTCCTTTTGTGATTGTCGATGCAGACTCCGACAGCCACAAAAAAATCTCTGCCGCACTTGGTGTCAAGTGATCGGGATGCCGAGCAGCCACATACCTCACTAAACCATGTTGAACCTGGCGACCTGGTAAAGCTGTTTCTGCCGTTCGCCTTAGCTTCAAGTGGTTTTTTAGAGTCGCCTCTCGCTCGATGCTTAGTGATTTCGATGTCTCAGCCTCGCACTGACGCGGTTGAGCAGATGCAGTTCGGCGGCGGTCAAAGCATCCCGGCCCTGCAGGTGTAGCTTTTCCAGTACACGATCCAGTTCGTCCTGTTCCAGACGCTCTTCTTCTCTTTCCCGACGCGCCCGCTCTGATTCACGGCGGTGCTTCCAGCGATCAACCACGCTGCCTGGAATGTCATCTTCTTCGTCTTCGAAATCGTCCTGATCGGATGCCGAACGTTCGAGATCCGAGTAACTGTCGGCATAGCTGTAGCTGTCAAATGGACGTTCCACAGGTGCGGGTCGAAACCATTGCACGGCTTCCTGTACATGCAGCAGCAGCAAAAATGCCGACAGCGCGGCAAAACCACTGAGGTCAAAGACAAACCCCGCGAGCAACCCAAAAATACTCAGCACCAGCCCTGATCGCAGCAGCAAGTCACGCACTGCGATGTCGGGGTATTTCCGCGCAAGCAAACTCTGCAGGGCGTATCCACCAGCCAGCGGTCGCACGGGAATCAAGCTCACGATGCAGATCGCGGCGTTTATTTGAAAGCAGAGTCGTACAAGCAAGGTTGCCATGTCGGCGGAGTTCAATGATTGCCAGCAATGGGCAGGATTCAGCAGATCCAGGATTTCGTGAACGTTTTCCAAACGGAAACCTGCGACAACAGCCAACAGCAAATGCACCAAAGGGCCTGCGAGACTTACTGAGACAAGCGTGGATCGCGGCGTTTCTCCGTGGAGGCCACCCAGAGGCCAAAGGATTCGCCCACTACAGCGCAAGCCTGCTCGGTGCGACATCCAGACATGGATAAATTCAGAAAGGCAGACACTCAGAAACAGCACTGCCGCGAACATGACCGTTATTGTGAATGACTGCACGCGCCAGACAACGGCCAGCACGGCGATTAGCATGAGCACACTCACCTTCAGGCGAGTTCCCATGAAGCGTCCGAGGGGAACGGCAAATGAAAAGAGACTGTCGGCTGCGTCCATCCCGACATTCTACTAACACTCCGCCGCAATAAAACGGTGCATGTTTCATTTTTGCAACGTCAACGGACAATTGTTGGATGGACGCATTCCCGGGTTCGTCTGGTGGGGGGGCTCCGTATCAGCCTGGCCAGAATCTGTCCCATCTGAAACCCGCATCTCCGCCAGGCCAGCTGGAAATCAGTGTGATTGCATATTGTCATCATGTTGACGTCAAAAAGATGGCAACACCGAACAGCAGCAAATTTGCTGCTGTCACCACTCAATTTCGCAAGTACTTTCAGCCAATCGAGTTAAGGCGATCTGCGAGACTCGCGGAAATCGTTTATTGGAAGATGCCGAAACCTGGCATTCGCTTCGCATCCTACATCAGATGTCAGTCTTGAAAATCAGTCCTGAAAGGAATCAGGTTTCTATATCAGCGCAAAAAGCCCGGTAAGTTCAGTTGTTGAAATTGAGTACCAGCCACGGAGCAACTTGGTTTGGTGTCCCTTTCCTGCAGCGTCTTATCATTGTGATGCGACGGAACTACCGGGCTGCTTTTTTTCCAGCTCATTCCAATACGGGGGAGAACGGACCATGAAAAAATTTCTTGTGTGTGTGGCAGCTCTGAGCTGTCTGATGATCGTCGGAGCGTCAAATGCGAAAGCTGACCACAATTACGGAGGTGGCTCGAGGCTTGGGTTTTCCATAAACTACGGCAATGGCTACAACAACTTCGGCGGTGGATACAGCAACTTCGGAGGTTACCAACAGCCCTATTACGGCGGTGGCTACGGAGGTTACGGCAGCGGCTATGGTGGTGGATATCCGGTGTACCGCACTTCGCAGATCTATTCGGTGCCGGTTTACGGCGGCGGATACGGCGGCGGCTACGGTGGCGGCTACGGTGGCGGCTACGGCGGTGGCCACCATGGCGGATACGGTGGCTATGGCCATCATCATTGCCGATAACGTTTGCAAAACCATGGCATGGGATTTCCTGAGATGCAGTGTGTGATCATCGCACACTGCATCTTCTTTTTTGTAAGGTCTTGATCTGCATGGATTTCATTCCGTCAACCGCGTTCGGCTTTGTTCCGGCCTCGCATGAAGATCCAAAGAATCCGGGCGTCTTGAAGCGAGTCATCGCCACGCAGAACGACTTTCAGGCGGGACACGTACAGATGCTGAACTGGGCGCGACTTCCGGTTGGTTCCTCATTTCAGCCGCACTATCACGAAGACATGCAGGAAATTTTTGTACTGCTCAGCGGATGCGTGACAATGAAGTGTGGTGACCGGACAGTAACGATGAATGTCGGCGATACCGTCATTGTTGATCCCGGCGAAATTCATCAGATGCAAAATCAGGGTGATATTGTCGCGGAGTACATCGTGTTCGGGATTTCTTCCCAGAAGGGTGGACGGACGGTTGTTGTTCCGTGAACACGATCGCTGTAATACTCTCATCCAGCCGAGTTTGTGTTGACTCGAAAATAACAGTGTCTGAGAAGCATCGACCGACGCATTATGCCATTAAAGATTACGGCCTTCGAAACATTCGACCTTCGCTTCCCGACATCGCAGCATCTGGACGGTTCCGATGCGATGAATCCTGATCCGGATTACTCGGCCGCTTACGTTGTGCTTCGGACAGACGCCGCTGAGCAGTGCGGCTACGGAATGACTTTTACGATCGGGCGCGGCAACGAAATCTGTGTCGCGGCGATTCGCTCGCTGGCCGCATTAATCGTGGGGCAAACCGTCGAATCGCTGATGGCTGAACCCGTGACGTTGTACCGCAGGCTGACAGGTGATAGTCAGTTGCGCTGGATCGGTCCTGAAAAGGGTGTGATCCACCTGGCCGCTGCCGCTGTGATCAATGCGGTCTGGGATCTTTGGGCCCGAATGCAGAACAAGCCCGTCTGGCAGGTCATCTGCGACATGTCACCGGAGCAATTTACGTCGTGTGTGGACTTTCGCTATCTCACCGATGCGCTCACGCGGAGTCAGGCGATTGAACTACTCGATCGGCACACGGCCACACGGGCGCAGCGGATCGAAGAACTCAAAGGCAGCGGCTATCCCAGCTACACGACATCTGCTGGCTGGCTCGGTTACTCCGACGAAGCATTGCGGCAGAAGTGTGCCGATCTGAAGGCCCGCGGCTGGAGTCACTTTAAGATTAAAGTCGGCCGCGATCTGGACGACGATCGACGCCGGTGCAGCGTACTGCGGAGAGAAATGGGCGACGACGCCCACATGATGATCGATGCCAATCAGGTCTGGGATGTGCCTCAGGCCATCGAATGGATTCGCGAGCTGGCTCCGTTTAATCCCTGGTTTGTGGAAGAGCCAACGTCTCCCGATGACATCCTCGGTCACCGAGCGATCGCCGAAGCGGTCAAGCCGATTCGAGTGGCCACCGGAGAAATGTGCCACAACCGCATCATGTTCAAGCAGTTTATGCAAAGCGGTGCGATGCAGGTCTGCCAGCTCGATTGCTGTCGCCTGGGCGGAGTCAACGAAGTCATGGCGGTCCTGCTGCTCGCAGCGAAATTCAAGATCCCTGTGTGTCCTCATGCGGGCGGCGTCGGGCTGTGCGAATACGTCCAGCACGCCAGCATCGTGGACTACGCCTGCGTGTCTGCATCAATGACGGATCGAGTGACCGAATACTCCGATCACCTGCACGAACACGTCTGCGACCCGGTCGTGATGAAACACGGTCGCTACATGCCACCGACGGCCGCCGGCTATAGCGTGCAGTTTACTGACGCAGCTTTGCAGGGATTTAGCGTTTCCTAAGGACTGCCCCCTGCCCCGTTCAACGACTTTCAGGACGATTCGCACAATGTCATTCCAGCGAACTTCATTCCGGATTGGAACGAACAGAGTCGTCACTGCGGCGTTTCTTTTCTTCTTGCTGATGGCCGGAAGCGTGGACGCTCAGACGGTGAAGACCAAAGCTTCCTCAACGCGGAAAACTCGAAATGTCCTTCTGATCACCGTGGACGGACTGCGGTGGCAGGAAGTCTTCAGTGGCGTGGATCCAATACTGATGGACAAGGATGCGGGCGGCGTGAAAGACTTGCCGGCGTTGAAAGAGCGATTTCAGCGCGAGACGCCTCAGGAAAGTCGCATGGCTCTGATGCCGTTCTTCTGGAGCACTCTGGCGAATCAAGGCATCGTGTTTGGTGATCCCGAGCTCGAGTCCAAAGCCGTGGTCACGAATGGGCACAATTTTTCGTACCCCGGCTACAGTGAGATCCTGTGTGGTTTCGCCGATCCGAAAATTGACTCCAATGCGAAGACGAATAATGGCAACGTGACCGTGCTGGAGTGGCTGAAGCAGAAGCCCGGCTTTGAAGATTCGGCGGTCGCATTCTGCAGCTGGGATGTCTTTCCCTTCATCATCAATGAAACTCGCAGCGGTATCCCGGTCAACGCAGGCTGGGAGCCGCTGGCAACGGATGCTTCACTAGATCTCAACGGAACGCAGGCTGAAGCGGCACTGCGAACAGTGGATGAAGTCTCCTCCGAGATCCCGCAATATTTTCCCGACGTTCGTTACGATTTCATGACATTTCGAGGTGCCGAAGAGTACATCAAAGAGAAGAAACCACGTTTGACGTATGTGTCGCTCGGGGAAACCGACGACTGGGCACATGCGGGTCGGTATGACCTCTATCTGGACGCCGCGTTTCGAACGGATGACTACATCAAGCGACTTTGGATGCTGGTGCAGGCGATGCCCGAATATCGCGATTGCACAACACTGATTTTGACGACGGATCACGGCCGAGGCGATAATCGAGTGGACTGGAAAAGCCACGGCGAGAAAATCGAGAACTGCGAGTACATCTGGATGGCGGTGATAGGGCCGGATACGCCTCATCAGGTAATCCGAGGAACTACAGTTACTCAGTCTCAGATCGCCGCCACCGTCGCCGCGTGCCTGGGATACGACTATCCAGCCGCCATTCCGCAGGCGGCAGCTCCGCTACCGATATTCCCATAGTCCTTAGTGGGTGATTCGGAGGGGGTGGGGGGGGGTTTTTGGTGGGAAGTGATTTGTATTTTAAAAAAAGTT
>JBBQSE010000006.1:0-61049 GCA_038214195.1 Planctomycetales bacterium | reverse complement strand
GAAGGAAAATCACACACGCGAAGCAGGGCGGCTGGATCAGCCGGTCGCGGCGTTGCTGCGTGATTTGCGACAGCGCGGAATGCTGGATGACACGCTGGTGTTGTGTACATCGGAATTTGGCCGCACGCCATTCACTCAGTCCGGACTCGATCAGTTGGGCGCTGGACGTGATCACAACATGTACGGCTTTTCCATCTGGATGGCTGGCGCAGGTCTGAAGCATGGCATGGCTTACGGAACAACCGACGACATCGGCTGGAAGGCTGTCGAGAATCCTGTTCACTGGTACGACTACCACGCGACGGTGTTGCATCTTTTGGGCATTGATCATGAGCGGCTGACGTTTTATCACAACGGCATTCAGCGGCGTTTGACCAACGTGCATGGGGAAGTGATTCATGGGATATTGACCTAGGCGCTGAGCGGCAGCCCTTTGAAGGTGAGATTTTAGGTGTTTCTTCTGGCGAGTAGCTTTCCTGTGGCCACGTGTTGACCGTTGCCGGAATATTTGCGTTTGGGTTGCGGGCGTTTGGGTCCGCGCTTGCTCTTCTGGAATTTCTCCAGTGACACTTTGCCAGCAAGTTGGATGAGCACGGAAGCCATCTTTGCCGTCGAAAGGTTCTGAAAGATCGCCCACTCGGCAGCTCATGGATAACCGAGCGTCTTGATTTCGCATGTCAGGTTTTCGGTCATCTCCTGAAACATAGACTCCACACTCCATCTTTTTCGGTACAGATTGGCCACCTTCAGCGCGTCGGCAGCGGTCTTTGAGAGGTTGGTCAGAATGTGGATTTCCTGTTCATCGTCCCGAGTCGCCACATCCAGCTTCACCGTGATGCGGCGGATTGTCATCTCGCGTCCGCTCTCCGGATCCGTAATGCGTGCCTGCTGTTCGAATACTTTTCCAGTCAAGGATGCGAATGTTGTAACCGGGCAGCAACGGCGTTCGCAGGCCGAGTTTGCGAATGACGGGAGTCAGTTGAAGGGCTGAATCCCGCACCAGCACAGTCGAAACGTCGGGTTCAATTCCGATGAGTTTTTGGTCGAACGCTGTGACAGAAACCGGCGGAGTTCCGCTGCGTTCCACCAGAGCCGCATTGACCGACGGATTGACATTGAACACGACCTCGCCCATGACTTCGGCCACCGTGGCAAACGGAAGTTTCCGCGTATACTGCGTGACGGCTGTTTCCTCGAACAGTCGCTCCAGTCGTTCGGGGTGAAACAGATTCTCAATGACGGCGCGCAAGCATGCGCTTAAGGCCAAGGACGACAATGCAGCGACAGCAGCCAAAGACAATATGGATGCCCTGGTCCTGTTCCGCACGGACATGGCCACCTTTGAACGAGCCTACACGTTTCTGTCGCAATTCTTCGATTACGGCAACACGGACTTTGAAAAACGAGCGATCTTCTACAAACACCTGCTGCGGCTGCTGAAGTTCGGTCTGGAGCATGACACTGTCGATCTGTCGCAGGTCATGTTGACGCACCACACGCTGAAGGATAAGGGCAAGCAGGTCATGAAACTGGCCGATGGCGAATACCCGAAACTGGCCCCGATCACCGAAGCCGGAAGTGGCGCGGTGCAGGAAAAAGCGTACCTGCGGGAGATCACCGACAAACTGAACAAACTCTTCGGCGGCACAACCGACGGTGATCAGCTTTCCTTCGTCAAAGCGATCACGTCAAAGATGGCGGAATCCAAAACCCTCCGCACCCAGCCATCGGCAAACAGCAAAGAACAGTTCGCCAGTTCTCCGGACCTGACCAAAGCACTGGTCACCGCAAATATCGAAAGCCTGGACGCCTTCACAGAACTCAGCACAAAGGTCCTGAACTCCCCGGAGTTACAGCGACGCCTAATGTCGCTGCTGCTGGGCTCCGCGAAAC
Source organism: Planctomycetales bacterium (assembly GCA_038214195.1). Classification (GTDB taxonomy): domain Bacteria; phylum Planctomycetota; class Planctomycetia; order Planctomycetales; family Planctomycetaceae; genus SXXK01. Next base: position 59,156 of record JBBQSE010000006.1, on the reverse strand, counting down.
TGTGCGAGACGCTCCGTGGGAAGGGCGACGGTAATGCGACGACGGCGTAATCGTGACGCCGAAGGATGATTTCCAAATATCAATGTTTTCATTAGCCAGGACGGGAATCGAACCCGTACGTCCCGTTAGGGACCCGGGATTTTAAGTCCCGTGCGTCTGCCTGTTTCGCCACCTGGCCGGTTGTGTCTGGACTCGTTGACAATTGCCGGGCACGCTCTCCCGCAGAGACTCCCAAACTCCGACGACGAAGAGTAGTCGAGTTTCTCGCCAGAACAAACTCTACCGACACGTTTCCCAACCGACTTGTTCGCAAGCAGGAACCGGGTATTCGTGAAGTCCAGCATAGAAAAGCCCGGCCACAGTGAACCAGGCTTCTGTTCGGGAATCGACTCAAACAACTCGGATCAACGGCTCTTCAACGCATCACGAATTTCGCGGAGGAGCAGGACATCTTCCGTGGGAGCCGCTGGAGTTGCGGGTACATTGGCCTGTTTCTTTTCGAAGCGAGCCTTCGCCGTGTTCATGATCTTGATCATGGCAAAGATTGCGATGGCGACAATCAGGAAGTCAAAAACCGTTTGCAGAAACATTCCATATGCCAAAACAATCGGCTTTGCGGGCTCGACAATGCCTCCTGCCGCATCCTTTACCGGTTCGGTCATCCCAAGGGTATAACTCAGATCCGCAAACGCTTTGCCTCCCACAAGCTTTCCGATTGGCGGCATGATGACATCGTTCACCAGCGAACTGACGATCTTGCCAAACGCTGCGCCAATAATGATCCCGACGGCCATATCAACGACGTTGCCCTTCATGGCAAAGTCTTTGAATTCCTTGATTAATCCCATTGATGCAGTCTCCCGGTTGAAAAATACAAAAATAAAATGGCGTCCACGTGGTCGCTCAACGCGGGAAATACTGGTGTGCTATTGACGCTTTTGCAATTGCGACGCGAACGGTGAGCCCGAAAATAGCGGGATTGCGAAACGAGACTCAGAAAAGTTCCCGCTGGTCCGCGTTATCACCGCTCGACTTTGGCGATTTTGGCTTCTGCGCCAGCCCAAGATGGTGCATCGCTTTGGCCGTGATCATCCGACCGCGGGGGGTTCGCTGGATAAATCCTTCCCGCAGCAGAAACGGTTCGACTTCGTCTTCCAGCGTGTCAGCGGGAATATTCATCGTGTGGCCCAGCGCCTGGACGCCGGCCGGACCACCACCAAAGACCCGGACGATGGTTTCCAGGTATTTTCGATCCTGCTCTTCAAGGCCAGCGTCGTCTACGCCCTTCATTTTCAGCGCAGCGCGGGCGACTTCGAGAGTGATGATTCCGTTGGCGCGAACGTCAGCAAAGTCGCGCGTCCAGCGGAGCCAGTTGTTCGTCTTGCGCGGCGTGCCGCGGGAACGAATGGCAATTTCCTGGGCCGCTTCCGGGGCGATTTCCGTTCGGAGCTTCCGCGCGTTGCGCGTGACAATCGTCGCGAGTTCTTCATCGGTGTAAAAATCCAGATGTTCTCGATTGACGAAGCGGTCACGTAATGGTGCCGTGAGCATGCCACTGCGAGTTGTGGCTCCAATGAGCGTGAACGGCTGCAGTTTCATGTTGATCGTGCGGGCGTTCAGTCCATCGCCGAGCGTGATATCAACCCGAAAATCTTCCATCGCAGGATAGATGAATTCTTCCACCGCTGGGGGCATGCGATGAATTTCGTCGATGAACAACACGCTTCCGTACCCGGCATTGGTCAGGTAGGGCAACAGATCCTTGGGGGCGCTGAGAGACGGACCCGCTGTAATCTGCAGTTCCGTGCCGAGTTCACGCGGTACCACAGTGGCCAGGGTTGTTTTCCCCAGGCCCGGAGGGCCATCCAGCAGCAGATGCCCCAGTGGCTCTTTACGCCTTCTTGTGGCTTCAAGCAAAATCCGCAGCCGTTCCACCACAGCCTTCTGGCCGACGACATCTTCCAGACGAGATGGACGCAATTCGTCATCAAACCGCTGCTGATTGGGATCTTCGCTGTCGCCGTCCTCAGCGCTTCCGCCTCCACGACCGAATCCCTTGCCACCCGCACCTGCTGGTTCTTCGGGGTCAGAATCGTCATTTCGGATCGTGGTCTTCCGTGCCATTGTTACTGATCAGCTATGTAAAGTGGTGACTGAGTCCAGTATCTCAGCCAAAATGGCCTGTTGTCCGCAACTCTGACGTCACTATTCCTTTGGTTTTTCTTCCGCAGGTGCCGCATCTCCGAGCTTCGATTTTAGGCGATCGACGACCTTTTGGTCAGGCTTAATCGAGTCCTGCTCAATTTTTAGTGCCTGCGACCACAGGTCCTGAGCCTCCTTTGTCTGCTGCAGCGCCTGATGCACATCGGCCTGATGTTCCAGCAGTGTCGCATCGCGGTATTCGGGGTCACTGTTTGCCTTCTTCAGCGGCTCCAATGCTTCTTCATTTTTTCCCTGCCGAAACAGAACCCAGCCGAGGCTGTCCAGATATGCCGGGTTTTCGGGCTGAGCTTCCACTGCGATCCGGATCATTTTTTCGGCGCGTTCCAGTTCCTTACCCTGATCGGCATACAGATAACCCAGATCGTTATTGACGCCGGGATCAGTTGGATCTTCAGCGTAGATTTCCTCCATGACACTTTCACCCTTTGCCATTTCGCCGCTTTGCACATAGGCGTTGGAAAGCAACATGCGAATGATTCGCAGGGTTTCCTTTTCAATTGTGGGACAATTCATCGCACGCAGATACTGATCGATCGCACTGTCCCATTTGTCCTGGCGCGTCAAAATGCTTGCCAGCAAAACCAAAGTATCCGGCAGGAGGTCCGAATCTTCCGGAATTCCCTTTATGGCTTTCTCAAGCAGGCCCTCGGCCACCTCCAGTTTTCCGTCCGCTGCTTCCACGCGTGCCAGACGAGTCAACAGTTGTGGCTCGTCCGGAACCATGCGCAGCGCTTCTTTTAATACTCGTCGTGCTGACTCGATATCCTCATTCGATGCGTACGCTGCTGAGAGTCGGAACAGCGTGTTGATGCGGTCGGTGGGTGGAAGCCCCGGAATTTCAAGTTGCTGCTCCATGATCCTGATGGCCATCGCAAACTCACCAAGTGAAAGCTGATTGACACCATACTTGTCTAAAATCTGGTTCATCAACTGTCGGTCCGGATTGAGTTCGACAGCAGACTTGAACAGCTCGGCGGCCTCTTTTTGCATCTTTACAGGTTCGGCAATCAGAGCGCAGAAGTACGGCACAACCGGATGCAGATCGCCGGGTTTCTCCATGTTCATCTGCAGGCATGTTGTTACGGTGTTCTTTGCAAACTCTTCATTGGTTGTGATACTGACAACAAGCGGAGCCAATTCTTCAACTCGAATTCGCGATCGTGCAGCGCGATTGATGGTCGCGATCATTGCCGACGGATTCAGATCAATAATTTCTACGCGAATCAGCCCCAGATAAGCGTCTGCTTCGCCCGTTGAATCAAGAATTGACTGGTACACATCGCGGGCATCCGCCGTCTTGCCCTGATCGAGCAGCACCTGTCCCAGGAACATTTTGACTGTCGTCGCATCCGCAGTGTTTTCGCTAAGATCCTTCAGACGATCCGATATGGAATCCGACCGATTTGTGGCCTGATACAAGTCCATCAGGATTTGAAGAGACTCTTTAGTGCGCCGTCCAGTCTCAAAATAGATGTCCAGGTTCTTTTCGCAGTCCTGCAGCTTATCCTGCAGGAAATAAGCCCGTGCGACCAGAAGGTTGTGTTCACCGGGTTGGTCTTTCTTGATACGACCCAATGCTTCAAATGCCTGAATTGCCTTTTCGTGACGGCCAACTTCCATAAGCACTCGACCGACCGTTTCATAGCTAGTCGGCCGGTTATCGATCAGGGCCTTATGCTCACGATCCGTGAGCGAGAAGTCCTCAGGACGCTCCAGTGCTTCGAGAAGGACTTCATAACTGTCGGCTGCTTCCTTCAGATTGCGGAGGGCAAGGAAGACGGCCGCACGAACCTGATGCAGCTGGACAAATTCGCGAGAATTTCGTTTCAGTGTCTTCGATTCCAGTGCTTCGTTGAGCAGAACGACAGACTCCTTAACCTGCTGCGTCGTCGCAAAAAACACTGCCAGCTGGAGACGCATTTCGAAGTCGTCGGGATCGAGTTCAATCGCTTTCCTTGCGATCTTCGTGCCCTCTTCAGTACGCCCCATCCTTAGCAGCACTAATGCCAGGGCACGCAGGGGGATGGCTGATTGCGGAGATGCTTCAGACGCTTTTTCAAAGGCATCAGCGGCGGGTTGCAGATCGCCGCGTTTCATCGCTTTCTGGCCCGCCATATACCACGCGAGTGCGTCCTTATTCGCCGGATCCAGTCCTTCGCTTTCGTCCCGAATTTGCCCCTTCGCTTCATCATTTTTGAGATTATCAAGCGACTCTTCCGGCTCTGATTTCTGGTCCTCATCGATTGTCGGGCCGTTCGGCATCGAAGCCATGACAAACTTGTCTGCGGGCAGGCACACGGCAACAGAAACAAAAAGAATGGCCGAAGTGAATTGGCACCACCACGAAATCGCCGGATAGGGACGCTGCATTTTCAGTCTCACCGAAAACTAAAGTCAAAATCAGAAAATCCCCGCAGTCCGTCTTCAGGACTTGATTCTGCGATCATATTGTCGGGAATTGAATGCTTTCAGCCTGAAAGATTCAGACCAATGCCCAGCGGTTAATTTCATCATCTCCGCTGACGGTCATGAAGACTCACTGAGTGCGCATTATTGGTGAGCGGGGCTATTCTGTCGAGTTCGCTTCTGCAACAACCCACTGCCGCTTAAGATTCGATCATCGCCGCAATTTACTTCTTCTTAGTCACTTTCGCTGTCGCAGGCTTGACCGTTTTTTGGTTTTTTCCGGTCGCTGGCTTTTTGGAGCCCGCGCTCGCGGGAGGCTTTGGCTGTGCCTTGGACTTTGATTTGCTGGCTGACTTTGCAATCGTTGGTGTGGCCGTTTTGGAAGTCTTAGAGACCGTCGCAGCGGTTTTTTCAGCAGCAGCAGCAGCCGTCTTTGTGTCCTTTGAATCGCCCTTGACGGGCGCTCCAGACTTCGCAGTTGCGGAACTGGGCACCTTTTTGGCCTCAATTGTCCTCTCTGGTTTTGGAACATCCTTAACAACCGGAGGTTTGGCAGGCTTTTTCTTCGGCGGCAATTGCAGCTCGGCAAATCGATCCATCACATCTGCCATCGTGACTTCCGCATCTGAAAGATCAGCGAACCTCGGAATGAACTTTGGGTCGGTCGCGAGGCATCGCAACAGATAGCAGAATTCGGAAACCTCTGATTTCTTTAAGCCACCCTTTAGAAATTCTGAGGCTTCGTGCAGATCACTCTTTGCGGGGACAAAACCCAGCCACAGTGCTGCAGCCAGCATTGATTCATCGAGACACACAATGTGACTTCCAAGGATTTCGTGGAGCACAAAGTCACGAATGAACGGAGTGAGGTCCGGTATCTTTTTCAGTGTCTTGACGGCTTGTTCCAGGGTCTGCCGTCGAAGCTTTTCGAAGTCGAACGAATACGTTGTTTCAAAAACGAATCGCAAAATGGAACGAATCCGAAGACCTTTCCAGTCGGCCTTGTGCAATGGGGCCAGGGCGAGTTCAAGTTCGGCAACAGAGCTGACCCGCATTTCGTTCAGATCAAAGAAGGATGCGATCAGCTTCTTCAGTCCAGCTTCGGCCGGAGTCCATGTGTTGTCTTCCAGACAGGCTGCAAAAAGCATGGTCTCGATGACGGGCAGATCGATCTTCGGAACCGACTTTCCATAAAGTTTATGAAGTGCCAGAACGAATTTGCGACAGACCTGCGACTTGTCAACCGCTTTAGTGGCCCTGGTCGTTCCCATTGTGATTCCCTGCTGACTGAATTCGACAAATCCGGACGATCAATCCGGACAACACTCCTGAGATTTCAACGACTGCAATCACTGGTGGATCTGGTTTTCCGGTTCACCGGGATCAAGTGCGACTGGCGCATTTAACTGGTCTTCCGCGTCTTTCGTGTCTTTCGCATCTGTCTCATTCGGTTCCTCACTCTCCAGGACGTCACGCAGGATCGCTGATGTCTGAATGGACTTCAAAACCGAATCATCGAGAACGAACCGCAACTCCGGAGTATACCGGCTCTTAACATACTCTGCGACTTTCGACTGCAGATATCCTCGAGCTGACGTTAGTCCGTGCATACTGAGTGCGGCGGTCTTTTCGTCTCCCATTACAGAAATCCGCACGGCGGCGTGTCTCAGGTCGGGGCTGACTTGCGCTCCCAGTACCGTGACGTTTTGAATACGCGGATCCCGAAGCTCGAACAGGATTGCATTGCTGACTACTTCTCGGATCATTGAGGCGACTCGGGCCGTACGACGTGTTGACATGGCGATTTTTTCCTGAAGGGTGAACCGACTCAGACACTCAATTCAGTCCTGATGTTCGGGCCACCTCTTCAAACGCTGCGCATCGGCGACGAGCGGAGTTGACTGTGGCCCCGGAACTCCCGGGCCTACAACGTGCGTTTGATCTCGTCAATTCGAAATGCTTCCAGCAAATCTCCCTCTTTGATATCGTTAAAACCATCCAGTCGAATCCCGCATTCCATCCCGTCACGGACTTCTTTCGCGTCATCCTTTTCGCGTTTCAGAGAGCCAATTCGATAATCGTTCATCACCTTCTGATCACGAATCAAATGCACTCGACTGTCACGCGAAATCGTACCGTTCAGAACACGACAGCCAGCAATCGTTCCAAACCGACTGATGCTGAAAGTTCGCAGCACGATGGCGCGTCCGGTAGATACTTCCACGCGTTCGGGGCGCAGCAGTCCCTGCAGTGCCAGCTTGATATGTTCCGCGACCTCATAAATGATATTGTATCGACGGATTTCGACACCCTGGCCATCCGCCTGAGACTGCGCCCGATCTTCCGCAATCACATGGAAAGCGATGATGATTGCTTCTGCAGCGCTCCCCAGCGAAACATCGCTTTCGTTCACACCGCCGACACCTGAGTGAATAATCCGAACCTTCACTTCCGGATGTTCAAACTTGCCAATCTCGCTCCGCAGCGCTTCGATTGATCCCGGCGAGTCCGCTTTCAGGATCAAAGGCAGCTCCTGAACGCCCATACCCTCGCGGGGGGTGCTGAGAATGTCTTCCAGAGTACGTGGCGTGACGCGTGAAGAAAGCGATTCGGTGCGGCCTTCGTGCATTCGACCTTCGGCTGTCTCTCGCGCCTCTTCGATGTCCTTCATCACAAAGAAGTGGTCCCCCGCTCCAGGCACGTCCGAAAGTCCCGAGACTTTGACCGGCACCGAAGGTCCGGCTTCCTGAATTGGCTCATCGCGGTCATTGTACATTGCGCGAATTCGCCCGTAAGTCGCGCCGCAAAGGACGGTATCGCCAACGCGCAGCGTTCCCTTTTGGACAATGAGCCAGGCAATCGCTCCGCGTCCTTCGTCACGAAACGCTTCCAGGCAAATTCCCAGGGCTTCGCGTTCGGGATTCGCTGAAAATTCGTTGAGCTCAGCAGTCAACAGCAACGTCTCAAGCAGTTTATCAACGCCTTGCCCTGTCGTTCCTGAAGTCCGCACGACTTCCACTTCGCCGCCCCATTCCGCAGGCAGCAGTTCGTGTTGAGCCAGTTGTTGCAGGATTCTCTGTTCGTCGATACCGGGGAGATCGATCTTGTTCAGTGCCACTACGATCGGCACGCCTGCGAGCTTCGCATGGCTGATGCATTCCACAGTCTGCGGCATGACGCCGTCGTCAGCAGCCACGACCAACACAATGATATCAGTGGCATCAGCTCCGCGAGATCGCATTTCGCTGAACGCCGCGTGGCCCGGAGTGTCCACAAACGTCAGATGATGGCCTTCATAGTTGACCTGATAAGCGGCGATATGCTGCGTAATGCCACCTGCTTCACCACCAGCCACGTTCGCACTTCGAATTCTATCCACCATGGTTGTCTTGCCATGATCGACGTGTCCCAGAATCGTGATCACCGGCGGACGCTGACGCATCAATTCCGCTGGGTCTTCATGGTCCAGAGACGCCAGCAGTTCCGCTTCAATGTCGCGACCGCGCTTGAACGACAGATCGACACCCAGTTCCATCGAGACTTCCATCGCCTCTTCTTCGCCCAGTTCATCATTGATCGTGACCATCCGACCTGCCTTAAACAGGATGCTCATGATCGACTTTGCGGGTCGACCGATAGCTTCGGAAAGCGCTCGCACTGTGATGGGGAACGAAATCTGGGCTGTTGTCTTTAGATCAATTGGGCCGGATCGTTTGCGTCGCTTTTGCTTCTTTGCCTGACGCTCCGCTTCCCGTGTTTCTCGCAATTCCTTCAGCAACGATCCACGATTTGCCGGATTACGCGTTGTTCTCCGGTCACCGGCAGGTGGACCGCCCGCTGCATGCTCGTCCCGTGCCTTGCGCAGTGCTATCAACTGGTCTGCCAGTGGACTTTGGCGGTCCACAATTTCCGACAACGACATGTCGGGCTTCTGAACCTTCTCTTCCCGAGGCTTCGGCTTTTTTGTCGTCGGAGGAACATATGTCGGCGGCGCTGCTACCATGGGACGCCCGGGTGGGCGATCACGGTTGACTCTAATCGGTCCCGCAGATTTTGTGGGGGCCGCTGCCTGCTGTTCACGGTCTTTCACTGAACCAATTGGTCGCATTTCGCGAGGTCGATGCATCACTGGCCGTCGCATCGCGTCGGCTGGCCCTGATTCCACCTCGGCCACGACTGTCGGCAGCACAACACTTTTCTCTTCGACAATGCCAGAAGATTCCGGGGCGAGACTCTCAGAATCTTCCTGCAACTCGGCGACAGCCGGTTCCGGGGTCGGCTCAGGAACATCTGACGGAGCTTGTTCTGAATCGCTGGTTGTGATCTGCGGAGCTTCTTCGGTTTCGGAAAGAGCCGCTTCGACCTCAACGTCCTCTTGCGAGCGCGCCATCTGACGAACGGCAGTTCCGCCGATTTGCCGAATTTTTCCGCCCACCACTGGAATTTCGCGAACGGGCGTCATCTCCGGAGCGGCGATTTCGCCGGAAGGCGGCGCCCCCTTGCTGCGAATGTAGGCAACGACCGTGTCTCGTTCTTCTTCGCTGATCGTGGCCAGCGCATTGCGCAGCTTAACGCCAGCTTCGTCACAGAGATCGATCAACACCTTACTGTCGAGACCAAGGTCTCTCGCAAGGGCAAAGATACGTATCTTCAAAACTTAACCCCTTAGGCCGACGAAGACCGCCAGGGAAAACGCTTCCCGGCAGTGTCAGCACAGAACCCCACAAAAACAGGTCTGGCACCCCGGAGACTTCTCTTCGGATTAAATGCTGACCGCAGACGATGCCGTCTTTCAACCTGTTTCCGGCGAAAGCCGGTGACAGCCAGAACAAAGACACACGAAAACTTGATGATTCATCTAATAAATTTACTGAAGGCCGCGTCTCCTCTGTTTTGGCGCCCGACCTCACAAAACGAGGATCACGGCAATTTTTCAGCCCACTTATCGCAGACTGCTCAGAACGTATTCAGACTTCTCCGCCTGCGGTCGAAGAAGCGTCGTCTGTGCCCGGCGGCACCGTTTCAGCGTCTGTGCCCGATGACACTAAGTCAGTCGCGGATTCGGCGGTATCGTCCTGCTCGGCGACAGCATGGACCTGCTTATCCACCTGCGGTTCTCCTGCGTCATCCACCTGGGATTCCAGTACTTCCGACGCACTCTCGACAATCTCAGGGTCGCTCTCAGTGACTTCTTTTTCTTCCGATACTGGAGTGCGCGTCTTGGCCACTGGTGGCGCCGTTGCCTCCAGATGCGAATTCAGCTTCCGTTGTTCCGCCGCGATTCGATCTTCAACTTCCTGCCTTGCACTTTCGACGTCCGCAAACTCAACGATTTTGTCACATTCTTCCGGAGTCAGACCACTAATTTCGACCAGTTGTTCAGGCTCGATAACGGAAAGGTCGTCGAAGGTAAAGAATCCCTGAGAAACCAAGTTTTCCGCAAGATCCGAAGTCACTTCGGGAACGACACAGAACGCTTCAATCGACTTGTCCAATTGCTGGTCCAACAGCGCCTGAGTCATTACATTGATGTCCCATCCGACAAGCTTGGACGCCAGCCGAACGTTTTGACCAAATTTCCCGATCGCCAGTGATAATTGGTCCTCTCGGACCAACACAATAACCTTGCCAAGCATGGGGCAGAGGATGACGTCTTCCACTTCCGCCGGCTGCATCGCATTCGGGACGAGGATCTGGAGCGAATCGTTCCAGCGCACGATGTCGATACGTTCGCCAGCCAATTCTTCCACAATACCTCGAATCCGGGCCCCGCGGACACCCACACAGGCCCCCACGCAATCAATTGATGAATCACTGCATGAAACTGCCACTTTAGAACGATTGCCCGCTTCTCTGGCAATCGAACGCACTTCAATAATTCGATCGTTGACTTCCGGAATTTCGACTTCGAACAATCGTCGAACAAAATCGGGATGCGTTCGCGAAAGAATCACGCGAACCCGAGATCCTGTTTTTCGGACGTCCAGAACGATGGCTCGCACTCGGTCTCCCGTGCGATAATTCTCTTTGCGAATCTGTTCACTTCGCGGCAAAATTGCTTCAACTTTACCAAGATTCACAATGACCGTGCCTCGGTCCACTCGTGTGACCTGCCCTGAAACCTGCTGACTACGAAGCTCCAAATACTCTTCATATAACGTGTCACGTTCAGCTTCGCGGATTTTCTGAATCATTACCTGCTTTGCTGTCTGAGCCGAAATTCGGCCCAGCAGGTCTCCCAGGAGTTCAGGATCAAGCGCGGCCCCGTCGCAAATCAGGGAAGGCTCGCCAGTTTCGCGATCTATGCGAACTTCCAGCTGCTCTTCTTCCGAAAAGTGTTTACGGGCTGCAGAAAGAATAGCCTGCTCGATCCCCTCGAACACGACATCGCTATCGATGGCCTTGTCGCGGTGGATCGCATCAACAATTCTTAGGATTTCGTTTCCGTTCATGACGTAGGTGTCTGGTTATGCTGTGCGTGGTGAAAAAAAAAGCGGGATCAATGTCCCACTTTTTGCGCCCGACAAAGAGTCTCATAATGAGAACCTCTGGCAGAGAACTTTTCCTCATTCCGGACGTACTTCACCACGGGTGAATTGCGCCGAACATCTGGGAAATGGAGTCAGACCTACATCTTGTCCATTTCAGGTTCCTTGAACGCGGTTCTGGAGCAGACAAACAGCAAACTTCCTGGAAAGACCGATCGCCGCCCCGGACATTCCTCCGGATTCTCGCCAGCTTCTCCAAGATCAGGGCGGAAAATACTTGGATTTTTGCTGACTGTCAAGCATTGGCTGGCACTGGATTTGACGGATCGGCAATCATAATGAGTGAGCCCGCAGGCTGTATCAGGCGAATCTGCCTGTGTTTTCCTGACAATCCGGTTGTCGAAGCTCACACTCGTCGGTTCGAAGTGCCCGGCTGACTGCCCTGGAATTGAGACAAGGTGCCATCTCATCGCGATGCGGGATTGATGGAAAAGTATGGATTGTGGTCCCACAATCCTCTGAAGGGTTCGTCGTTTAGATAGTCCGGAAGTTGGCATGTCTGGCTTCCTTGCCCTTTGATGAACACGCGCAGCTCCTCATTCTTCATCGCCAGCAGGTCGGATTTTGAACAATCCAGGATTTCGGTCAGCTGTCCAGCCATCCGGCTGTTGCTGATCCCAAACGCCTGCAAAACCGAGGCGTTGTTGATCAGCGTCTCGTGCCGATTGGGGTAGTTGGCCCGCACCTGTTCCATATCCTGCCAGAATGTCCAAACCTGCAGCCCGTAGCCTCTCAGGAGAGTCACGGCCTGTTCGAGCAGAGGCATTGTGCCCAGTTGAGCGCACTCGTCGAGGATAAACAGCGTCTTCAGACTGGGGCATTCCGATCGCCGCAGAACGGTTGTAAGAAGTGCTGCGATCCACATCCGCAGCAACGCTTTATGTGACGTCAGCTTATCGGGCGGAATGCACAGATAGATCGAAATTGGCTTCCCCTCCAGCAGGTCATTCAAATCAAATGTCGATGACTCCAGCGTCGCCTCGACACACTGCGTATTGAGTGACTTAACCCAGCTGAGGGCCGTTGCCAAAACCGATGGGCGCGTGTCGCGTTCCGGCAACTGCAGGAATGCCGCGATCTCTCGATGCGCGTGCGGACATTTCACCGCCTTTGAATCCAGCAGCACGGCCAGAGAATAGATTACATCTTCCGCGTACAAATATTTGAGCACACGGTTCAGGTTGCGTTCCGGCTCCTCAAACGCAGTGGCCACGTGCGCGATCAGGCCGAATAGAAATGACGAACCAACGATATCCCAGAACGGATCCTTCGAAAAGGAATGTCCGGCTGCCAGCTGCCATGCCAGCATGCTGGCGTCCGCGTCAACGATCGTTCCTGGCAGCTTAAAAATATCAAACACATTAAATCTGTCGCTGGGTTCTTTTCCCCGCGTGGCGCGTCCAAACGGATCAAGCAACACGACTTTATGTCCCATCCCGCGTCGATGCCGAGCGGTCACGGCGTAATTCTCCCCCTTCGGATCAACGACCACGACTGAGCCGGGATAACTCAGCAGCGTCGGAATGACCATTCCACGCCCTTTACCGGAACCTGTCGGCGCAAACGTCATCAAATGCGAATCGCCATCGTAGGTTAACGGGCATGTGTCGGAAGCGAATGCCGGTCTCGACTCTGGCGGCGCATTTAAGAATCCGAGTCGATTCTTAAGTCTCTGTTTCGTCCAGCCCAGTAACAATCCATCAAAGAGACTTTCGGGTGTTGGCATGATCATAGAGTTGCATCCAATGGCGAAGAACAGGAAAAGATACCGGCGGCATCTTTGTTGTGTCGCGATGCAAGAATCCAGTTGAATCGAAAGCGGTGTCCGCGAAATTCTTGAGACACGTTCCTGGTCACATTTGATCGGTGCAGATTGTCGCATCATTCTTTCGTCGCACTTCACATGCTGTGAATCGTCGCACCGTCATGTTGACCAGAACCGCAGATATTCGCCGCGTGGGTGAAAGTTTTTGCACTTCACTTCCGTGCGCTGCGACGACGCTCTAAAAATCCTTTGGGCTTTCCCAATTCTCGAACCTGACTCGGGATACTAATGATGATCGACGGCTCACTGACAATCGATGACTTGCGCCTGATTTCTTCCATCAGCGATGTGTTCGAGGAGAATCAGGGCCATGCGATGAGCCTTGACGAACTCGGGGAGAAACTCAAATCGCGTGGCTTTAAGGTTGGTAACGGAATGTCCCGCGAGATCGATGATCTCGAAGCCAAGCTGGATGGTCGTCAGGCGCGACGCAAGACGCTGCTGACTCGCAAGAAGAGCGGCTCACAACTGACTCGCACCGGGCAGCAGATCTGCGAGAAATCTCGGCGAGTACTGGAGAGTGTGGGGGAGTTGCAGATGACTGTTTCCAGTGGTCGAACAATGGTGAAGATAGGCCTCACGAACACTCTGGCGACAAATTTTTTTCCCCGTGTCCTGACCGAGACGGAGTTCCTGAACAAATTTCCTCGCGTGGATCTGGAGATTGTTGAAGGCGAACCGCACGAGCTTGCCCAGATGCTGCATTCGCGAGTGGATTTTGCCGTCGGTCCGAAAGATGTGAGTAACGGCTTTGAGTCACGTCCTCTTTGCGAATGGAAACGAGTCTTGCTGTATTGTCGGAACGTTAAGTATCGTCATGACTTTTCTCACGCACCGTCAATAGAGACTCTGCTGGAATGGATTCGGGAAGAGAACTTGATGGTGCCCGCGCCGCTAATCATTCCGAAGCTGGCTCAGTTTCTGAAGCCTATGACAACCGGTCGATTGTTGATTGTTCCTCAGGCCGCAGTCCGACGACACTGGGTCGAACGTGGTCTGGGCGTCGCTATTTCCTACGAAGAAAAGCGCCGAGTGCGAAGTCTGACGGATCCCATTGGAGCGATTGATCTGAGCCATGCACTTGGCACGACGGAAATGCATCTTTACCAGCGACCGGGAGTCAAGCTTTCAGATGCCGCGTCATACCTGCTTGATGCCATCACGACAATTTTTAGTCGTGAGCAGTCCGACGAAGGACATCGGCCTGGGCTTTGAGCGGCTTCATTTGTATTCCGATTTCAATCCTGGGAACGGCAGGTGCATTGTTAGAGGAAATCTGATATTTTCCAGATTCAGAACATTCCTTAACTCCGTATGCGACTTCACCTTTTCTCGCCAGAGAGTTCGACTCAATGCGCAAATCAGACTGTCTGCAATCTGCGCCAGGCCGCCGAGGCTGTGCGGGATTTCGAGCCGTTGCTTCTCGGCGTCAGGCCGTTCAGGCGGGTGTGTTCGGAGCACTTGGCCTGTCACTTGGTGATGTTTTGCGGATCGAAGCGTGCGCCCAGGACTCGGGGACGCAGGCGTTTTCCGCTGAAGCGGGCCTGCAGAAGAAACGTCCCGCGAAGACGTTGAGTGTTATTCAGCTTCATCTGGGCGGGGGAATGCCACAACAGGAATCGTTCGATCCGAAGCCTGAGGCACCTGTCGAATACCGTGGTTCGTTCGGAGTCACAAAGACGAACAATGGCGACGTCTTCAGCGAGAATTTTCCGAAGACAGCCGCGATCGCCGACAAAGTGACGGTGATTCGCAGCCTGGTCGGGCGAATTCCCGATCATCAACAGGCGACCTATCATCTGTTCACCGGCTATACGCCGACTGCCGTGATCGATTTTCCGCAGATGGGTTCAGTCGTTTCGCATGAACTCGGAGTTCGCGGCGAATTGCCGCCTTACATCGCAATTCCCAACAACAACAGCTATGCGGGAAGCACGGGGTTTCTCAGCAGTACATTCGGTCCATTTGAGCTGAACGCTGACCCCGGACAGCCCGGGTTCAAAGTACGCGACTTCTCAATTCCCGATGGCGTATCCATGACACGCTTCGACCGCCGCCGTGCCGCGCGGGATATCGTCGAGAAACGGATTCGACAGCTGGAAGCGGATCCCACGACGCTCGATACGATGGATGACTTTTACAGGCGGGCATATACACTTCTCACGTCATCGCAGGCGCAGGGCGCGTTTACTCTTGACGGTGAAACTGAAGAGACGATGCAACTCTACGGTCGCGACGTGGTGGGACTACGCGGGCCGGACAATCGGTTTCATCCCAAGGGCCTGGCGGAGCGACTCATCCTCGCGCGGAGACTTGTGGAAGCGGGTACGCGCTTTGTGACAGTCACGTATGGAGCGTGGGATTCGCACGTTGATGTGAAGCGAGACTGCCTCGACCAAATGCCCGCACTCGACCATGCGATTGCAGGTCTGGTGACTGATCTGGCTCAGCGCGGAATGCTGGAAACGACGTTGTTCTGGGTGACGACGGAGTTCGGTCGAACTCCCAAAGTAAATGCGACCAGCGGGCGAGATCATTGGGCACGCTGCTACTCAAACCTTTTGGCAGGCGGTGGATTTGCTCCGGGACTTATTTATGGAGCCAGCGATGCCACTGCCGCCGAGCCTGCCCGTGACGCTGTCCCGCTGGAAGATCTGCTGTTTACGATTTATCACCAGCTCGGGATCGATGCAAACAAGGAACTGGTGGCATTCGGCACACGGCCGATCGAAATCATCAAGCATGGGAAGCTCGCAAAAGGCCTGCTGGGGTAATGTGGGACATGCTTCCATCTGGTCGATTGGACCACTCCGAGGAAATGGCAAGCTGGAAGCTTACCCCACGGTCTGCCGAGTACGAATTTGAGGTCGGACGATGAGTCGCAGAAAGTGGATCCAGATACTAGTTCCTTTGCTGTTGCAATCGCCATTTGTTGTTGCAGGGCAACTCCTGCATATCGAGACCGTGTCGCCGCGGATCGGCCAACGCGGCACGATGGTCGAAGTGACAATTCAGGGAATGTGTCTCAACGATCCGCGTGAAGTCGCATTCTATCGGCCCGGCATCCGGGCCGTGAGTATCGAGTCATTGCCAAAGCTTGAGCATCCGATTGGCCTGGCCCACGGTGGTCGTATCGAAGATCAGGTTCGCTGTCAGTTTGAAATCGCGCCCGATTGTCTGCCAGGCGAGTATCCATTTCGAATTCGTACGGCCCATGAAAT
Organism: Planctomycetales bacterium; assembly: GCA_038214195.1. GTDB lineage: Bacteria > Planctomycetota > Planctomycetia > Planctomycetales > Planctomycetaceae > SXXK01. The sequence goes on along the minus strand of JBBQSE010000006.1, from coordinate 42,933 downwards.
CACCTCGATCGGTACGTTTCAGGTGTCGCCGTTTCCGGTTGTCAGTGAGAACGAGCGTGGTAGCAACACAAACGACACTTTGAAAACCGCTTTGGAAGTCACACCGAACGTCACGGTGCTCGGTCAGATGGGACAAGGCAGCCGTGGCGATATCGATTTGTATCGGGTCCCGGCGGTTGAAGGGCACCGTCTGTCGGTTGAGGTCGATTCTGTTCGAATTGCAGATGTGCATTACGGCGGCTCTGAATATGATCTTGCAGTTCGAATTCTGGATGAAACTGGACGAGAACTCGCCGCCAATGACGACAATCCGCTGCACCTCCAGGATCCGCTCGTCGCCGTGAAGTTGCCACGCGATGGAGTTGCCTTCGTCGAAGTCACACGCTCCGTGTTTGTTCCAAGTGACCGGACGTACTGCGTGCATATTGGATCCTATCAAAGACCGCTTGCCGCGTTTCCACCCGGAGGTCCGGCAGGCACGAATCAGCAGTTCACGTTACTCGGAGACCCGCTTGGCAGTTACCGGCAAACGATCGCACTGCCGACCACCGGCGACATGCTTGCTTATTTCGGCGATGCTCCATCGCCACTGCCGTTGCGAGTGAGTGCGTTTCCAAACGTCCTTGAAAATGCGAACGAACCCGTAACGCTGGTGGAACAGTTGCCTGCAGCGCTGAATGGGATCATTGAAAAGCGTGGTGACGTTGACACGTTTCAGATGTCCGCAAAGAAAGGTGATCGCTACCGAGTTCGAGTATTCGCGGCATCCATCGGATCGCCGATCGATCCGAAAATTCTCATCTCTTCGCTTGAAAAATCGGATGACGCTGCCGAACTGCCACTGGAGAGCGATGACTCGCAGTTGCCGGATCGCGACATCTTCGGAACATCATTTCGCAGCGGAGGCGGGTTGAAAGACATTCTTGATCCCTCGGTCATCTGGGAGCCCAAAGTCGATGGCAACTACTTGCTGGAAATTGAAGATCCCAGCGACTCGGGCGGACCGACCGCAGTGTATCGGATTGAGATTGAACCGGTGACCGATGCTGTACATAACTTGCTGGCAGGTACCGGGAATGACTGGATCGAATGCATTCGAACAAGCGGTCTCACAGTCCCGACAGGAAACCGCTGGACGGTCAATGTTGGTTTGCCGCAGGGACAAGGCAGTTCCTATCGAGGCGAGCTTGAACTGGTGGCACACGGTCTTCCCGATGGAGTGAAACTTGTCACATCGCGAGTGCCTGCTGGTCGAACGCTGTGGCCTGTGCAATTTGTGGCCGATACGACTGCGACAGCCTGCACAGCATTGATAGAACTCGAAGCGAAGCCGGTCGATTTCACGGGACCGTTCGAAAGTCGATCTCAGCAGAACATTCCTTTTATCAATCATCCCGGCGGAGATGCGTGGCGAACGGTGCGGCTGGATCAATTCATGCTCGCGGTCACTGATACAGCACCGTTCTCGGTCGAAATGGAGGCGCCGTCCGTGGCACTGGTGCGCGGCGGTGAGTTGGCGATTCCCGTCAAAATCAATCGGCAACCGGGTTTCATTGAACCGGTCGAATTCTATTGTGACTGGCGGCCGCCGGGAGTTGGCGTGCAGCCGACAGCCACAATTCCCGCTGGAGAAAACGAAGCCATCCTGCGCATCACGGGAGACGCTAACGCGCCGCTGGGGACGTGTCCGCTCGTCGTCGTTGCCAGCACGACTCGTGACGATGTGGATGCCGAACTGGGCACAGGCCGGATTCGTGTTTCCTCTGAAATCATCGAACTCATGATCGCGGAACCCTTTGTCGAACTGGTCAGCGAGCCCGAAAGTCTCCGCCGCGGCGAACGCAAGGATTACCGCTGGACTGTGCAACACAAGAGCCCCTTTGAAGGCACCGCCAATGTGAAACTACTGGGCCTGCCGAAAGGTGTCACAGCAGTGGATCCGCTTCCAGTTCTTTCGAAGGAATCAAAAGAAATTACCTTCCGGATTGAAGCCACGGATGAAGCATTGCTTGGTAGCGTGCGAGAGGTCTCCTGTGAAGTCGTCGTCCAGGCTCGAGGTCAGGAAATCCGCCAGCGGACAGGCCACGCGACGTTGCGAATTGATCCGGAATTGAAGTGAGTCATCGAGAATGAGTGAAACCGAATGAACTATCAAATTTCGAGATCGGTCGCGATTGGCATCTGTGTTTTCGCTCTCGCCGGCGTTTCGATCGCCGCTGAAGACATTGCTCTGAGCGACGTCAGCTTCCGCCGGGATGTCATGCCTGTCTTCTTTCGCGCCGGCTGCAACTCCGGGACTTGTCACGGCTCAGCGCGTGGCAAGGACGGATTCATGCTCTCGCTGTTTGGATACGATCCAAAAGGCGACTACGAGCGGGTTGTCAATGAGATGGTCGGACGTCGCGTGAACACGGCGGTTCCTGATCAGAGCCTGTTGTTGCTCAAGGCGACCGGTGCGGTCCCACACACCGGCGGCAAGCTGTTTACTGCGGACAGCGAGTACTACCAATCACTTCTTCGCTGGATCGAAGCGGGTGCGCCAGATGACGTCGGCAATGTTCCATCGACGGCGGAGGTCCTGCTGTCGAACGATCGTTTGCTGTTTGAAAATCTGGATTCGACCGAAGCGCTGATCGTTAGCGAGAAAGGCAGCGACGGCTCGTTAAGAGACGTTACGAAACTGGCTCGGTATTTTTCCAACAACGAAAGTGTCGCAAAGATCGATGTAGATGGACGAGTAACGGCCGTCGGCCCCGGCGACACCAATGTCTTCGCTCGATTCAGCCGATTCACCGTCGGTGCCGAAGTGATCGTGCTTCCTCCGGCGGCCGGCTTCACCTGGCCGAATCCGCCATCCGTCAACTTCATTGACGAACTGGTGTTTCAACGCCTCGAACAGCTTCGGATCGCACCGTCCGATCTCTGCGACGACGCGACCTTCCTCCGCCGCGTCACGCTTGATCTTGCCGGCCGTCCGCCAAAGATCGACGAATATCACGAGTTCATGGCTGATTCTCGCCCCGACAAGCGAGCCCTTAGGATCGACGCGCTGCTTGCCGACGATGCCTTTGCGGATCTGTGGACAGCAATCTGGGCCGAGCAGCTACGGGTCATTGGTGGAAACTATGCCCCCGATGCGACGCATGTGAAAGCGGCGGACGCCTACTATCAATGGATTCGCAAACAGATGCGATCCGGACGTCCACTCAACGAATTCGTCGCGGAAATGGTGGATGCCTCGGGAAGCAATCTGACGAATGGTCCGGTGAACCTCTACACGATGCTGGTCCACAAGCCGCAGATTGATCCGAAAGCGTTCGCGGCCGATTTTTCGCAGGTCTTCCTCGGCGTGCAGATTCAGTGCGCTGAGTGTCATAACCATCCGTTTGATCGCTGGACTCAGGACGACTATTACGGCTTCGTGAGCTTCTTTACCGGAGTGAAACGGAAGCCGGGTGTCGAACCGCGAGAACGCCGGATCTACTACGACACATCCGCTCCGCCAGCGCGGCATGTTGTTGACGGACGTCCGATGCCAGCCACGGTCCTGGGAAACATCGAACCGGTCGCGTCCGGCGGCGATCCGCGGACGGCGCTGGCAACGTGGTTGACATCGCCTGAGAATGATCTGTTCAGTCGCAACCTTGCGAATCGCATCTGGGCTCAAATGTTCGGACGAGGGATCATCGAACCGGTCGATGACGTGCGTGCGAGCAATCCGCCAGTCAACGGCCCGCTGCTCGATGCTCTTTCTGAACATTTGGTGGAATCGAAATTCGATCTGCGAACCCTTGTTCGCGATATTTGCAACTCGCGAGTCTATCAGTTGAGTCCTCAACCGACGGAGTCGAACGCTGGTGACACACGGCAGTTTTCCCACGCACACCTGCGGCGACTGCGCGCCGACGTCTTGCTGGATTCCGTTGTGTCAGTGACTGGCGTCACCCGCCGATTCAGTGGATTCCCGGAAGGCACGCGGGCGATCGAGTACTATCCTCGCGAATCTGGCGGCACCGAGGGGCCTCAATTCGGTGATTCATTTTTCGCGACCTTTGGCCGTTCAAGTCGCGGAACCGTCTGTGCCTGCGAAACAAAGAAGGAACCGACGCTCTCACAAACGCTCCATATGGCTGTCGGCGACTCAGTGCGAGACCGACTCGCTGCGGGAGGCATGCTGAAGGAACTGATCGATACACGGTCAACGCCGGAAGACGTCATCGAAGAACTTTACATCCGCACACTCAGCCGTCAGCCGACCAGTGACGAGATGACCTCCATGCGGGCGCTTGTTGGTGACGCAGTGAAAGATCCGGCAGTCTACGAGGACATTTTCTGGAGTCTGCTGAATTCAACTGAGTTCGCGTTCAATCACTGAAATTCTCGTTCCGGGGCTCCTGCCCTGGAACGCACTGTCCGGAGGCTCTGCCTCCTGCAGTTGAGGCGGGAGCCTCCCGTGCAGTGTGTTCCGAGGCTGGAGCCTCGGAACAAGGAAATTACGGCGGGAATTCATTACTGCGAGAATGTTGGTTGCTTTGTATTTGGATTCATCATGCGACACCTTAAACAGACGTTGTTTCTCACCGCGACTCTTATCGCCAACATTCCCACCGTCGCCAGTTCTGACGACATCAAACCCGTCACCTACGATGATCACATCGCCGCGATCTTCAAACGCCATTGTCTGCAGTGCCACGGCGAATCCAAACAGGAATCAGGGCTTAGCCTCGCCAGCTATGCGGCGGTGATTAAAGGCGGCAGCGGCGGCGAGGTTGTCGTCGCGGGGCGGTCCAATGGCAGTCGTCTCATCAAGCTGATTACAGCCGCCGATCCCGATGAACGAATGCCGCCAGACAATGATGCCCTGCCAGCGGACCAGATCGCTCTGATCAAATCGTGGATTGACACGGGACTGCGGCAAAACACCGGCAGCAAACCAGCCGCCGCGCGCACGATGGGATTCCAACCGTCGCCCACGCCAACGAACGACGGCCCGCCACCGATGCCGGAGACGTTGCCGTCGTTTCAACGAAAAACGACGATTCGGCCTTTTCCAATCCTCGCACTCGCAACCAGTCCGCGTGCGCCACTGGTTGCCGTGGCTTCGTATGAATGTGTGGATCTGGTTGATCCTTTGGGCCGAAACATTCTGGGATCACTTCCATTTCCCGAGGGTGAGCCACATGTCCTGCAATTCAGTCGGTCAGGAGCAGTTCTGCTCGCGGCGGGCGGACGTCCGGTGCAGAACGGGACGGCGGTGCTGTTCGACGTAGTGAGCGGGCGGCGTCTGGCAGAACTAGGTAACGAGACGGACGAAATTATCGCCGCAGATCTTTCAGCAGACGAGCGTCGCGTCGCTATCGGCGGTTCAGGCCGAGTGGTGAAGGTCTTCTCAACCGAAAACGGTTCACTGCTGCAGACACTCACGAAACATACGGACTGGATCACAGCTGTGGCGTTTAGTCCGGACGGAAAACTGCTGGCGACCGGAGATCGGACCGGCGGCATTCATCTGTGGGACGCGTCGAGCGGAGGCACCGTGCTGCCGCTGTCAGAACACAAAGCCGCAGTCCGCGCACTTTCATGGCGTTCGGACAGCCTGGTGCTGGCCTCCTGTGGCGACGACGGAATGATTGTCTGGTGGAATGTTACCAAAGGCTGGCCCGAAGCCTCTAAACAAGACGCGCATCCACCTCAACGTCCCGCCGGAGTCTACGGCAAGATCGCAAATGGCGTGCTTGATGTCGCCTTTGGCCCCAACGGAGAACTGGTCTCCTGCGGACGCGACCACCAGGTCCGTATCTGGTCCCACGATGGCCAGCAGCTGAAGTCAATTCCGGTTGACGGAGAAATCCCAGCGAATCAGTCGCATTCGGGCGGCATTCAAGTCATTCCAATCCGCGTCGGAATCACATTCGATTCGGGAGTTGTTCTCTCCGGAGACTCCGCTGGTCAACTCCACAGCTGGCCATTCAAATCCGCAAACTAAATCCGGCTCATCAGCATGCATCCGCTCGACTTTGCCATGATTGCCATCTATCTCCTGCTGATGCTGGGGCTTGGGTTTTTCTTCGGTCGAAACCAGTCGCGGCGTGAATTCTTCGTCGCGGGCCGATCGATGGGCTGGCTCACCGTTGGATTGAGCGTCATGGCGACACTCTTCTCGTCAAACAGTTTCGTCTTCTATCCCTCAGCGGCAATGGGCAACAGTCTCCGGATCGGACTGTCACTGATCGCGTTTTCGCTGATGACACCGATCGTGATCTGGGTCTTCATTCCCGTGTACGCGCGACTCAAGGTTGAGACGGCCTACGAATACCTCGAAATGCGATTTCACGTCTCAGTCCGGATTCTTGCCAGCGGACTATTTGTGCTGTTGCGGATCGGCTGGATGGCGTCTGCGACGTACGCAGCGTCGGTCGTGGTGTCGAGAGTGGCGGGGATTTCGCAGATCACCGTGATTGTTGGGCTGGGGATTGTGTCGGTAGGGTACACAATGCTCGGGGGATTGCGCGCGGTCATGTGGACTGACGTTGTGCAGTTCTTCGTGTTTGCAATAACCATTCTGGTAACGCTGGGGCTTGTCGTCGCATATGGTGATATTAGTCCCGGGGGGATTGTCCAGACGTACTTTGAAGGTCGCGACGGACTGATCGTGGATTTCTCCCCGTCGATGACGTTGCCCTATGGAAGCTGGGCAATTCTCCTTGGCGTATCTCTGGAAGGACTCTCAGCCTATGGCGCGGATCAGGTCGCCGTTCAGCGTTACCTCTCGGCACGTTCAGAACGAACCTCGCAATGGGGGGCTTTGCTCAATCTTGCGGCGATGTGGATCGTGCTTCCGGGGCTGCTGCTGATTGGCGTGGGGCTGTTTTCCTACTTTACCCATCACTCGGCTGAGCTGGGATCAGGCACACTGGGAGAAATCCTTGAAAAGGATGCGAAAGTTGCCGACCGTGCGCTCCCTGAATTTGTGCGTCTTCATTTTCCGCCGGGACTCGCAGGTTTGTTTCTGGCGGCACTGATGGCGGCGATTATGTCGAGCATTGATTCGGGGATCCATTCGGTGACGACAGCACTTGTGGTGGATTTTCGCGACCGGCTGTTTCCGGCATTTCGACCGAAGACAGATCAGGATGACCTGCGCTGGATTCGAATGATGGTCGTCACGATCGGTGTCATCTCCATTACGCTGGCGTGTTTCGTTGAGCCTTTGGGCAATGTGTTTGACATCGGAAAGAAACTGACCGCGGCCTTTGGTGGGCCCCTCCTCGCGATTTTCGTCCTCGCGCTGTTTTCAAAGCGGGCGACATCGCTGGGCGTGTTGATCAGCGTTTCGTTTTCGACAGTGACGACGCTCGCTCTGATGTTCACGCAGAATTGGTTTTCCGTGTGGTACTGGCCGGTCGGATTCGGCATGTCACTGGCGCTGGGATACTGCGCGAGTTTTCTACAGCCGAGTCAACCGACAGAATTCACTTACTTCCAGATCTTACGCAGCAACAGCAGAGAATAAGCCAGGCGATTGAGCCAATCACCTCACCACAGCGAGGCTGTTTGTGCCAGTCCCTTGCTCGTTGCGTCATCAGCAGCCAGGGGCATCAGCCGACTTCGGGAGTTGCAGCCTGAGCCGAACTGGGCTGGATGCATTCACGAGTGACCTGCCGCGCGGCTTTCCACGCATGGCGAATTGTGAAGAGGCGGGATTCAATCTGCTCGGCTGTGAAGTAGCGCCCGTGATCACTGAGTGGCAAGCCTGCCAATGCCAGAGTCAGCGGAAGCAGGTCAAGGAACTCCTTGTATTTTCGCTGAACGTCGCTGGGATCTGCCATGTCAGTCTTCCGAAGTTGAAATCGTTAATGCAGAACGGGCTCGGCGATCAATTCGCAGAGCCCGTTGGTGAATTGTCCCACGGGAATCAATCAGCCTCCTGGCCGTCGTCCCATGTATTGTTTGATGATCGCGTCTGCGGCACCTGTCGGTTTTTCCGCATCCTTCGTGCCGCTGCTTCCCTTCGCAACTTCTTTTTCTTTGGCACCAGTGTCTTCAGGGTTCGGCAGGACTACCGAAGGTGCTGCGGGGGCCGCTGACGGAGCTTCCGGTGCTTGTGCCGGATAGCCCATCTGAGGCATCATCTGAGGATACATTTGTCCGTAGCCGGGCATCATTGGCTGGTACGGAAATCCGGGGTACATGCCGCCAGGATATCCCATTTGAGGCATCATTTGCTGATAAGGATACTGGCCCGGCATCATCTGAGGCATGTTCAGGACTGTGGTGTCACCTGAGTTCGCGGGTGGAGCAGTCAGTTGCGCCGCCGCCTCCGGAACTGCTGCTGATTTCGCTTCTGCCGCCACTACATTTGGAGCCACTGCCGGAAGTTCGTAAAGTGTCTGATCGGTAAATTGTGTGTCTTCTCTCGCTGCCGGAACTGCAGGCGAATCTGATGGGAGCACAGTACTGTCGGATTCAATGGCGGTGACCCCGGGGCGGATCACCAATTCAAATTCCAGGTTGCCAATGACGACCTTATCACCCGCCACGAGCACTACATCTTTGCGGATACGTTCGCCGTTCACCAGTGTGCCATTAGTGCTTCCAAGATCGCGCAGACGGACGGAATAGTCATCAACACTGAACACACAATGGTGGCGACTAACCATTTCACTGTTCGGTCGGAGCTGGCAATCCTGCTCACGACCGATCAGGAATTTTCGGCGATTCAAAGCAATCACCTGCCCGATGTGTTTTCCGCCGACAACCTTGAGTTCCGCAGAAACCATAATGAATGGCACTCCGAAGGAAAGAAAACCCTCCGAGAAGCTCTCAAGCAAGAGATCTCGGGCAAATGACAGGACGCGTTCACGCTGACCGCAAAATGTATCAGTCTGTCGCATTTCTACCAGTAACAATTATGACCCGCGATCAACAAATCAACATTTTTGAGCCGCCAAAGTCCAACTCCGAAAGCTGGTAAGACAATACCGAAAGTGCCGACTTTCATGATTCAGGATAGCAGTTTATGGACGCGTTGTGTCAATGGAATCTCCTGGTTTTCGCGATTTTGCGTACTTGCGGCTTCCACGCACCTGCCCTGCTTACACTGGCTGATGTGGGTCGATCACTGATATCTTGAATGTTGCCAGCCCTCACATTGACATGAAAACGATTTCACTGACGGACGGTCCGGACAATTCCCGCGATTTTTGTTGTTCCCACGTCATGACATGTACGCCGCAATGGAAGATGCAAGTTGCTCCTCCTTCTCAGAATAGCAGCGAAACTGATGTGTTTGACCTAACACGTTCGCGATCACTTGCGGCAGCGCACTCCGGAAATCGTCCACCGGAAAGTCGCCATTCAAATCCACAATTCCCAGCACCTGCGGCGCATGAAGTGACGACTTCAGCAGAATACTGCCATGCTGCAGGGTGATCCCTTTTCGTCGCCGCTGGGCACTTCCCACCACCTTGTGCCCCGATTCATGCACGATGTCGTTTGCGTTCTTTCTGAGAAAACACAGGAAAGGTTCCGGCGTTTGAGCAGCGATTGTAGCGGATGGCTGCAGGGACGCCGTATCGTCAAACTCGCTGCGCAGCTGACAAGGGACGCCGACGCGCCCGAGCAGCCCGATGATGGCCCGATGTACAATCTCGTAGATCGAAGAGGGATCCTGTCTCGAGGGATGTGAGCCTGGCAGCACCAGAGAGTACGTGATTTCCTGATCATGCAAAATCGCACCACCGCCGCTCAGCCTGCGGACCACCGGAAGGCCCACAAACGGGGATTCGACTGGTCCGGCGGCTCCCTGAAAATAGCCAAGCGTCACGGTCGGTTCCAACCACCCGTAAATTCGGACCGTGCTTTGTTCCCGCTCCGACGCAAGTTGCAACAGCGCTGCGTCCATGGACATGTTGAATCGTCCGCTTTGCGGAGCATCATCCACGATCACATCAACGGCAGGCGTGTCTTTGGTTTCGCTGGTCATCAATACCTCAATATCTATTCACAATCACCAGAATGTTAATGCGGCGGCTCTCGAAAATCCCATGAGAATGCCGGTCACCATCACGAAATCACTCAACAAGAGTCTGAACTTGCGGGTATATTGAGCCCATGACCGAAGAAAAAGAACTCAATTGTGGACCACAACCCATTGCCGTTCTGATGCAGCAACTGGAGCTGAAGACGCACGATCTCGTGGTGGCATCGACCGAACAACTCACACACAAAATGGTCGCCCGCGCACTTAAGGGACGACGCCTGACAAGTAACACTAAATGCATTGTCCAGCGCGCGTTCACTCGAGCCACCGGTAAGTCCTGGAAGCAGGCCGAACTGTTCAACTATTGAACGCAGGCTGTTAGAGTAGAACAATTGTCCCAATTGTTCCTGGCACGAATGCCGTCTCATAAATCCGGCCGCGACCGAGAGCAATTGAGACAATTGCTATACTCTGATTCGGCGAAAAGGCCAGTGGAATGCAAATGGCTCGTCAATGTTGCTGTCTTCTTCTGTTGCTGACCGCTGTGCTGACCGAATACGTCAGTGCCGATGAATTCACGCCTCAGGACTTTGACCACCAAATCGCGCCTCTCATCGCGCAGCGATGTTTGAGTTGCCACAGTGGCCCAGAGCCAAAGGGGAAGCTAAATCTTTCAACCCGCGAAACAGCCATGACGGGTGGTGAATCGGGGCCGGTGATCGACAAGAATGACCTGAAAGACAGCCTGCTCTGGCAGCAGATTGATTCCGATGAGATGCCACCGAAGAAGCCTCTCACAGTCGCTGAAAAATCCAAATTCAAAGCGTGGCTCGATGGTGGTGCAACGTGGGGAACGGACACGATTGATCCGTTCCGTTTCTCCACAGACGCTCGAGCCGGGCTCGACTGGTGGTCGCTGCAATCGCTGAGCCACGTTCAACCTCCCACAACCGCGCGCGAAGGCTGGAATGACAATCCGATCGATGCGTTCGTCGATGCCCGACGGAACGAAGCCGGTCTGAGCCCCGCCGCTCCGGCCGACAAACGCACGCTGATTCGCCGCCTGTCGTTTGACCTCGTCGGACTGCCGCCCTCGCCTGCCGAAATTGATATATTTCTGGGAGACACTTCAGATCGCGCGTACGAAAACCTGGTCGATCGATTGCTGGCCTCACCGCATTACGGCGAACGCTGGGCGCGGCACTGGCTGGATATCGTGCGGTTCGGTGAAAGCAACGGCTTCGAATACGACCAGCCCCGCGACAACGCATGGCATTATCGTGACTGGGTCATCGACGCCCTGAATCAGGACATGCCGTATGACGAATTCGTCCGGCGGCAACTCGCGGGCGACATCCTGCAGCCGGATGACATCAAATCCGTGGCTGCGGCGGGATTCCTTGTCGCCGGGGCGCATAACACAACTCTGCCCGCAAACGATAAGATGCGAATGTCGATGGCCCAGGATGAAATCGAAGATCTGGTCGCCGTCGTCGGTCAGACATTTCTGGGGCTGACCGCCAACTGCGCACGGTGCCATGATCACAAGTTCGATCCGATCTCACAGAAAGAATACTACCAACTGGCGGCAACCTTGACCGGTGTCACTCACGGCGAACGCAGCGTCAACGTGCCACTGCCGCAGGAGAAACAACAGCGTCTGACCGACATCGACACCCGCATCGTCGTCCTTCGCGATCAGGTCAGCCAGATCGAAGAACCAGTGCGCGAAATGATCATGGCCGAACGCAAGAACGGAACGGTCGCCGGACCAGAGCCGCCAAAGCCGATGGCTGCCTGGGAATTCGATGACGACCTGAACGACAGCATAGGCAAACTCCACGCCGTCGCCCACGGCAACGCCAAAATCGAAGACGGATGTCTGGTTGTTGATGGCAAGGATTCGTACGTCGCAACAGCGCCACTGAAAACGGATCTGGAAGAAAAGACCCTCGAAGCCTGGGTGCAGCTCAGCAATCTGGATCAGGCGGGCGGCGGAGTCATCAGCGTGCAGACGCTGGACGGCGTCGCATTTGACGCGATCGTCTTTGGCGAACGCGAACCCAAAAAATGGATGGCAGGCAGCAACGGCTTCGTCCGCACCTTGCCATTTAAAGGTATCGAAGAATTGGAGGCCGCCAATCATGCTGTTCATGTGGCCATCGTCTATCAGAAGGACGGCACGATCATCGGCTATCGTGACGGACTACCGTACGGCGAACCTTATCGACCGCGCGAGTTGCAGAATTACGCCGCCGGAAATTCCCAGGTGATCTTCGGATTGCGGCACAGTCCTCCAGGCGGTAACCGCATGTTGACCGGCCGCATTCAGCGGGCTCGACTCTACAACCGGGAACTGACCGCGGACGAAGTCGCCACCTCCGCCGGTGTGGCCGATCAGAATTACGTGTCGAATGCGCAACTCACGGCGCGACTTTCACTCCGACAGCGTGCGACAGTTGAATCGCTCAACGCCGAAGCCACGCGAATCCAGGCCGATAAAGACGAGTTGATTCAGTCACAGTCACAGACGCTCTACACGTGCATTTCGTCGAAGCCAGGCGTCTCACATGTCCTGCTCCGAGGCGACGTGGGCAGTCCCGCCGAGGAAGTTTCACCGGCAGGTCTGAGTGCTATTGCCGGGATCGTGCCGGACTTCGGTCTGGCACCCAACGCCAGCGACGCCGATCGTCGAACAGCACTCGCTGCCTGGGTCACGCACCGCGACAACCCGCTCTTCGCCCGCGTGATGGTCAACCGGCTGTGGCAGTACCACTTCGGTCAGGGACTGGTAACAACATCCAGCGATTTTGGATTCAACGGCGGCCAGCCCAGTCATCCTGAACTGCTCGACTGGCTGGCTCAGTCATTTCGTACCGGCGGCTTTCACCTGAAACCACTGCATCGATTGATCGTCACCTCCGCCACCTACCGCCAATCGGCCACGCTCAATAAATCCGCCGCGAAGATCGACGCCGACAACCGACTGCTATGGCGAAAAACACCGCAGCGACTGGAAGCCGAAGAAATCCGCGACGCGGTCCTTGTCGCCACGGGGTTGTTGAACCGGGCAATCGGCGGTCGAGGCTACCGCGACGTCCGGCACTTTCAGTTCAAAGGCAGCAACTTTTACGAATCCATCAGCGAAACCGACGCCGAATCCCGCCGTCGCACGATCTACCGCTTCAACCCCCGAGGCGGCCGCAATCCGTTCCTCGACACCTTCGACTGCCCCGACCCTTCCTCCGCCGCCCCCAAACGAGCCGCCACGACCACTCCACTCCAGGCACTGGCGCTGATGAACAACGAACTGATCTTCGAACTCTCCGACAACTTCGCCACCCGCATGATCAATGATGCGGGCGCGGACACATCGAATCAGGTCCAACTCATCTACCTCGTCGCCTACGGCCGAGAAGCCACTGACGAAGAAGTACAACTCGCCGTGCAATTCATCAACCAGCACGGACTGTCGTCGTTCTGCCGCGTGATCCTGAACAGTAATGAGTACTTGTACGTGCGGTGATGGATTATTTGGATGGCCGTCTGCTGATGATCAACCGACCGACGGCGGCAATGCCGTTCGTCCGAGCTCGGGGAGCAGACCTGGAAAAGATCACCCGCGCGAGTTTTGGGGACCTCCTTGCAGTCGCTCATCTGGCCCCAAATTCGGCTCAAAGAGATTGACAATTCCTGTGCCGCTGACATCATAGTGACATGCGAACTTCCAGTTCAATTCTTTTGTCAACATTCGTGCTCATACTTGGATGCGGCGAAATACGGCATCCGGAGAATGCAACGGTTCGGCAGAAGGTTGAACAGGTCCAGGGGCAATCGCAGCAGATTTCCAGCGAGATTGTTGCCGCACAGCGACGGCTGTATTTAGAGAACTACAGCATTCGCCAGGAACTCGGTCGAAAAGGGACGGCAGCGGATGTGGATCATGCGGTGAACATGGACCCTCGAATTATGCGGATTCGAGCTGAAATTGAGCAGTTGCAGAAGGATTTGGCCTGGGTTGAGCACCGCACCGACGAATTAGTGGAACCATTGGAAGCAATTGAATCAGCATCTCCTGAATCTCCGACCATTGAGTCTCCTGAGTGGAAAGTCTTCGATAAGTTCAGGAAGCAGCGATCTACTAAGCGAGAATGATGATGCATTCAAAACAGCGACCGACCAACCTGGAAAACGCCTGGATTCGAATCTCCGCATGGTTTGCTGCGACGCAATGCTCCCGACTGCGGAATTCGATCGTTGATAAATCGCTGCCTGGCAAGATGGTGATCGTACTCCTTGCTGTTTCAGTCCTGTCTTCGGGCGTTGGTTGTTCGTCCGGAAAACCTCCAACGGTCGTCGAGGCCACTGCGGCCCTCAACGCACTGCAGCTTCTATCCGACGTTATGGCACAGATCGAACGCGGTAATCTTGAGAATGATGTTGAGTCGGTCAAAACGGCAATGAGATCCGCCGAAGATCAGCTGCAGCACGTTGACGCTGACCTGAGTGCGCAGCTTGGTACTCTCAGATTAGAGCTTGATTCCAAAATCGATCGAGCGGACGTGGAAGTAATCGTGCGTCGCATTATAGCAGAACTGGATCATGACCTGAGCGGTGTCGAACGACATGCTTCGACTGCCAGAGCCACGCTGGATCATCTGAAACAGCTGCTTGGCTATATACCGACAGTCAAACCAAGTCCGCTCATTGTGGACACTCCGAATGGCCAGCCAGCAGTAAATCCTTTGACAAAGGAATGGGTCGAACTGCTGGTCGAATCGGAGAAAAATCGAATCGACATCGAACAGGCTGCTGCACGCTTTCTGCCTGGAACCCCGATATTCGACACTCTGAACGTGCAGGCCAATGCGCTTCTAGGCCGAACCGAACGGCTTCGGCGGACGATTGAAATTGATCTTTCAAGCCGCGTGGAAAAGCGGGGCAGTTTGACTGATCTTTACGCGTTGCAAGCATTTGACAGGCAGCTCGGACCATACGCATGGCTTGCCATGGTCGCGTCCGTCGAGCACGACAATCACCCCGGGCGGCTGGCAATTCCTGCGGCCCTAACTGAAGATATTGCGACTGAGTGCATCCATGCCATGAAACTGTCCGGAGTGTCTGACGATACTCTCGTGACATTATACACGGCCTTGTTGCCGAAGATTCCTAGGACTGAAACCCAGGAGAGCGCAGATAAAGTGGATGTCGATCTGCAAAAACGCAACTACGAGATGATGCTCAGATTTGTTTCGCTGGTTAGACAGATCCAATCTTTGCAGAGAAGAATGGACCGCAATCAGAAGCTGTCACCGCAAAATGAAGAAATGCGGGCAATGCGAAAACAGCAAGACAGCCTGATTGGCGCGATCGAGGTTCTTCATCACTCATTGGTGACGCAGCTTGAGACGAGCGTGGGGAAGTATGTGGATCTTTTGGAAAACCAGTACCGGGTCTCCGAATCACGGATGCAGTATTTTCTAAAAAGGGACTTGCTGCATTTGCTCGATGCTCGGAACAGGACTGAATGCCGTAACTTCAATGATCCAATTGCCCGAGAAACTCTTTGGCGGGATCTTCAGGCGGTTCACCAGAAATTTGAAGTGACTCCCTTAAGCAAAGAACTTGATCGGTTAAGAGATCGCACTACTTCTATTAGCCCGGATGAAGCACTTGCTGTTGAGCGATGGTCTGTCGTCGATGCCAATTCAAAAGAACGCCTAGATGAATTCCGAGGTGTTACCGGTAAATATTTTACAGAAGTTGGGGAACTCGTAGAGGGAAGTGATATGGTCTGTCAAATCGATTGGAGCCTAGAAGTAGCTGGATCCTCAAGGGAAGGTGAAGCAAAATCTCCTTGAAACATCGATCCTGCACTAATCTTCATCTCTTGGCGGCAATTCCTAGTCGTGTGTTTCCATTGATGGGTCACCAGAATGCCAAGTCCCACGAATTCGAGTTGGACTGATCGCCGGACAATTCGCAAGAAAAAGTTTGGTCTCCCATGACTCCAGTGTCCGCAACAAACCAACCATCCAAGTTCCGCGATTCAGCCTGTGCCGCAATGGCCGTTCCGCCTTCTGTACACCGCCATATTCTGGTAAGCTCGTGACAGTGTGTCGAGACGAGCCCAACGGTACGACACTTCATGCAGGGAAGCTGAAAGGTACGTTGCCATGAGTCAAAATTCCTCAATCGAATGGACCGATGCCACGTGGAACCCGGTTCGTGGGTGTACCAAGGTAAGTCCCGGCTGCAAGAACTGTTATGCCGAAACATTTGCGGAACGTTTTCGCGGGGTGCCCGGACATCCCTATGAACAAGGCTTCGACTTACGCCTTGTCCCCGAAAAAATCGCAGAGCCATTGCAATGGCGAAAACAGAAAATCGTGTTCGTCAATTCCATGAGTGACTTGTTTCATGACGACGTTCCGGATGATTTTATCGTGGCCGTCGCGACGACCATGCAACTCGCCAATTGGCATACGTACCAGGTTCTCACGAAGCGACCGGACCGGTTGCGTGAGTTGTTGGCATCAAAGCTTCGGTTTGTTGCAGGATTGAAACATATTTGGTGGGGTGTCAGCGTTGAGAACAAGAAGCACGGCATCCCACGAATCGAGACGCTCCGAAGTACGAATGCGTCGATGAAGTTCTTGTCGGTTGAGCCACTTCTGGAAGACCTTGGGCCGCTCGCTTTGAATGGAATTGACTGGGTGATCGTTGGTGGTGAGAGCGGCTCAGGTGCGCGGCCGATGGACGAAAGCTGGGTAATCTCAATTCGTGATCAGTGCCGCCAACATGGCATTCCATTCTTCTTCAAACAGTGGGGAGGCGTGCGGAAGAAGGAAGCTGGTAGATTGTTGGAGGACCGGACCTACGATGAGATGCCACTGCATCGACCGAAGCCCATGAGTCTCACAGAAAGTGGTCGTCAGAAACTGATTGCCAAAGTAACAGAATTGGCGGCAGAGCCTGAGTTGGCTTAGTCTGACAGCAAAAGGATAAGCGTCTGTGACTCACAAAGCAGATGGAGAGTTCTTCGGTCGAAAGCGGGAGTGGTCCACACGCAAGGATGAAATACTCCGTTGCTACATTTCCGCATACCTGCCGAAGATCATGGCACTACGAAAGCCGGTTCTGATCGTCGATGGCTTTGCAGGCCCTGGAAAATTCCAAGATGGGCATTCTGGATCTCCGCTGATCATTTGTGAGTGCATTCAGCAGACGCTTGAAAAGAATCTCCAGGCACCGCAGCCGGTCAACCTGGTTTGCATCGAGAAGATTCCGGAGTTGTTTGAGACCCTCGATGAAAACCTCAGGCCATTTAGCTTTGCGTCCGCAAGAGCGGGATCGTTCAGCGATTACGCGAACCAGATGTCTAAGGCGGCCCAATCGAAGAGCGTGTTCCTTTACGTCGATCCTTTTACTGTCGAGGGCTTGGTCTGGGCTGAACTGGATCGCATCTTCGAAGGTCTCAAATCTGGAAACAGCGTCGAGATATTGTTGAACCTGAATTCGGCCAGCTTTATTCGTCGTGGACTCGCTGTGTTGAAAGCGCAACTCGACGAAATGGGGGATGAGGATGGTGAACCGGTTGAAGCGGGGATCCAGGGAAATCCGAGCGTTGAAACCCTGAACGCGGTCGCAGGCGGGAAGTGGTGGCAGGATTTGATCTCCAAGAAGCATGCCTTTCCCAAGACGGTAACGGAGTTCACTCGACTATACTGCGACCAAATGCGAGATCGCTTCAAGCAAGTTGCCTTTCATCCCATCAAGGCTGCGCCGCATCACAAAGTTGCCAAGTATTTCCTAGTGTTCGGCACACGTCATCTGGACGGTTTGGCTCTCATGAACGACGAGATGGCTAAGAGTCGAAGCAAACTGGCTGACATGGCGAAGTCGAGGGTACGCTCGCTGTTTGAAGCACGGTCCGAAGAACTTGTTCCCGACCTTGAGCGACTTCCAGAACTGATCCTTGATGCAGCACAGACCAAAGGCGCAAGAAAGGATGTTATCAACAAAGTAATCCAGCGGGCATTTTGCGATTTTCGGACGTCAGAGATTCGTAGCGGGATCGAAACTCTGCTGAAGGCAGGAAAACTGCAGTCGGAGACTGGGAAATTCAGAATCAACGATGATGTGAAAATCTGGGTGTCTCAAACCGGGCATCCATCGGCGTGAAGCGTGTGAAGCCGGTGGGGAGGCATGCGACGTTTTCTCGTGAACGTCAATTGCCCCAGGCGTGTTTTGCGAAGGCTTCCAGTTGGGTGAAGTTGCCTTGCCAGGTTGTGTACATCGCGCCGGTTACGGAGGACTTTGTGTCGCGACCGGTGGAGAGCCAGGTTTTGATTGCCGCAGCGTCGCTGTCGTAGAAGCCGGCCAGTACTTGTGAGTGGCCTCGGTCGGTGAAGAAGGGCAGACTTTGGGTGGGCTTGCCGCTGTTCCAGTTGACGATCAGGACATCTTTTGGCAGTCCCTCCCATGAGCCGGTCAGGTCGCCGTTGACGAGGTAAAAGTCGCCGCTGATGGCGTTGTGATGCGGGTCGAACATGTCGGACCAAACGCAAAGCTTGGACTGCGGGTTGACTTTGCGAATTGTGGAGATGCATTGCCGCGCGTTTTCCGCCAGCAGCATTCCGGCGGATCGTCCGTCACGCTGGCAGGACTCACACCAATTGGCGACTCGAATCTCGTCGTGTGACATGAAGTAGGTTTTCGGCGCGAAGAGTTTTTCGACGCGTCGCACCTGGTCTTCCAGGACCTTGAACACTTCGGGGTCGGCCAGACAACAGCAGACCTGACCGTCGTAGACCGTCACGGTGTGGAAGAACGAGACCTTGAGTTCACTGCCCTCCGCGATACGCGACTTCGGCAGCAGCTTTAACGCTGGCGGCTCGTGATACACGTCGAAGTTGCCGTCCCAGGGAACTCGTCCCAGTTTCGGATCGGTGAGTTCCGCAAAATCGCGGCCCTCTTCGAAGACAGTTCCATCGGCGGCAGAAACGACCTTGAGCGGACAGCCCGCGCGGCGCACCAGGTTCACGAACGCGGTCTCTTCCAGCCGCAGGTCGTCCATCCACAACTTTCCGCCACGCAGGCCCCATGTGCCGCAATAGATTCGGACTTCGCTGTTGTCGAGTGTATTGAAAACGACGTGATGCTCGGTCCAGTCCTGGTCGCGTTTGACTCCCAGGTTTGAATGCGAGATCACGCGACCGTCGGCCCCCATGGCAAACAGCCGCACTTCACCGGCTGACTCGTACTCCTTCGCCTTGATCCACACGGACGCATGAAACTGACGCCAGGGCTCGACTTTCACAAGCCGCGAAACGCGTGCATTCAAGTAGTCGTCGTTGCCCGCGTTGCCCGCGTCGAGTCGTTCCCACCGCAACGAACTGGCACCGGCGTGCTTTTCGTCTCTGTCCACGAAGCTGAACTTGCCCGCTCCATCCTGCAGCTGCCAGCCAATGGCGTCGTCGCCCTTGCTGTCTTCAAATCCGCCGCCGGGCAGCAACGGACCTGCCGATCGCGAGTTTGAATCCGAACTGTTGAGAACCGCCACAGCGTTGCGGACCGTGAAGAGAGCGTCCCTGACCGGCATGCCCTCGGCAAGATTCGGATTGTGTGCCAGTAATCCGTCACTGTATCCCATGGGAGCAACCGTCGGGATGAGTTCAATATACAGTTCATCGCAAAGCTGTTTCACCTGGGCCGCGTGTTTGAAGTAGTGCTCCGGAACGCGATCGAGAATATTCAGCTTGTAGTCCGCCAGCACCAGGCCGTTGTAACCCGCCTTTGCGGCTCGTCGGAGCAGAGCTTCCGTCGTGGGAACATTCTCGGCAACCTGCAGATTTGTTTGCAGGTAGAGCCACCGATGTTCGAGCTTTTCATTAGCCAGCAACGGTCGAAGAACAAGGCTCATCACGAGCCCGAATAAACAACCTGCGATGAATTTCATGCAATGATTCTCCTGAAGTGTTTACAAGCTCTACGGAAGGCATTCACGCTTCCGGTCCGGCGATGATCCGCCGATATTCATGCCATCGAGATTAAGAAATCGAGGCCCGTTAAGGGAACGCCAGGCCGGAGCTTCGTTGGCCATCGGTGTCAAGATGACCAGCGGCAGAAAAATACTCCCAAGAGACACCGCAATCACGAAGCCGTAAAGGAAGACTCGATTGCCGGTTAGCGGCGGCAACTGGTCTTTACTCATGAATCATTCCTGCGAATGGAACACTCCGCTTTTTGAGCTGAACGAGACTTAGAAGCATAACGACCGAGCTTGTGAAATCCCATCAGGGCTGCGTCCTGTCCGGCTCCCACCAACACGCCGGGTTCATTGCAGCGGCGTCCGTGAATCGTTACGTTCACCAGTCCTGAGTTTTGTGACGTGGAATCCATTGAATTGACAAGCAGTCCAAAAATGTTGCACAACAGTCTCCTGGTTCCCTCGAAATTCTGCGTTGGCAGGCGCGAGATTGAACATCGTCGTCCGCACGTCATATGTGAATGGCAGATTGTCCACTGTATTCTGATGGGATGCGTACTCTGCGTCGGTCAGTGTTCAGCCGACGACGGAAATGATGCAGCCGCAACAAGCATCGTGCGAGATGAATGGGGTGTAGCGCACATTCATGGTAAGACTCACGCGGACGCTTTTTTCGGAATGGGATACGCTCAGGCGGAAGACTACTTTTGGCAACTGGAAGATACCTGTATTCAGTCGCTGGGGCGCTATTCCGAGGTTTGGGGCGAAGCCGGACTGCGTTCCGACATCCTGAATCGCAGCTTTGAGATTGTTCAGCGATCGCGTGAAGATTTTACGAATCTGTCTTTGCAGCACCAGGAGATGGCGTCTGCCTTTACTGAAGGGATTAATCGGTACCTGGAAACGCATCCCGAAGAGAAGCCGCGATTGATCACTCATTTTGAACCGTGGTATGCAATTGCCATGGATCGCCACATGCTGCTGCATTTCATCTATCGCCAGGCACATGTCGGCAAGCCGGGGAACCGCAGTGGCGACGATGTTGCTTCGATGGAACAGCACCGCGTGCCCCCCGCGATCGGTAACATGTCGGGTGGACTGCTGACTTCATGGGACGTTCTGCTGGACGCTCGCACGGATTTTAATGAAGCTGTTCGAGCGGCAATCGGTTCCAATGCGTGGGCCATTTCCGGTCAGAAGACTAAGTCCGGGAAGCCGATGCTGTTTATCAATCCACATCAGCCGTGGTACGGGATGGGACAGTTTTATGAGACTCATGTTTCCAGCGACGAAGGGCTGAATTTCACCGGAGCCTGCTTCTTTGGTAACCCGTTTCCAACCATTGGCCACAACGAACACTTGGGCTGGACTTACACGGTCAACGAGCCTGACATCGCCGATGCATGGAGAGTGACCTTCGACGACAGTGACAACCCGTTGAATTATCGGTTTGCCGACGGCTACCGGACCGCGATGCAGTGGGTCGAAACGGTAAAGGTTAAGCGGGGCGACGCGATCGTCGAGCTGCAGGTGACGTTTCGCAAAACGCATCATGGCCCAATTGTGTCGAGAGATGGTGACAAGGCGTTTCTGGCCGCTCAGGTCGCGGGCCTGTTCAGCATGGATCGGGCGGACCAGGGCTGGGGGATGGTTATGGCCAGGAATTATGACGAATGGCGAGCAGCCATCAGTCACTGCGCCATTCCGATGTTCAACGTGGTTTACGCAGACAAAGCCGGAAACATTTTTTACGCATACAACGGAACAATTCCCAAACGCGACCCGTCATTTAACTGGAAAAATCCTGTCGATGGCAGCAACCCCAAAACAGACTGGCTGGGGATTCATTCCTTTGACGAGCTGCCTCAAGTCCTGAACCCGGATTGCGGCTATGTTCAGAGCTGCAATTCCGCTCCGTTCACGACAACTCACATTGAAACGGACAATCCTCAACGTGGCGATTTTCCGGCGTACATGGTGGAAGACGCGGACGTGGACATGCGGCGGTCGAAAATGTCGCGAATGATTCTGACGGATGTGGCTGAGCTGGAGTTTGAACAATTGCAGACGCTGTCCTACGACACGAGGATGTACTGGCCGATGACGGAGATTCCCAAACTGGCGGCAGACTACGCACGTCTGAAAGTTGCCGATCCACAACTGGCGGCTGACATCGAGCCGTACTGGAATCTGCTTCAGAATTGGGATTTTCGGTCTTCGACGGAATCCACTCAGACAACACTCATGGTGGCGTGGTATGAGGAACTCTATGGCTTTGGTTACCCGGCCGAAACGCTGAAGAAAGAGTATGCGGCCGACCGACTCACGTGGTTTCGCGGGCTTCAAAAGGCCGCCGAAAAGATTAAGGGGCTGTATGGGACATGGAAGCATCCGTGGGGAGACGCTCACCGTCTTCAACGTGTCGCCGATCAGCCGGACGTGGAGCATGCTGGCGTCGGTTTGAACTCCTGGTCCAACAGCCTGCCCTGCCCCGGTGCTCCCGGCCCGTTGGGGATCATCTGCACAGTTTACTCAACCCCGGAGATTCCCCTGCTTCGCCCTCAGCGATTTTCTGTCGTTGGCGCGTCTTACATGGCTGTTGTGGAATTCACTGAACAGATTGGCGCTCAAAGCGTGATGCCCTTCGGAGTCAGCGGACGCCGACAGTCACCGCATTTTTTTGATCAGGCGAAGCTGTATTCCATGGGAAAGCTAAAACCCGCATGGTTTTATCGGGATGAAGTCGATGCGCATTCCGTGGTGACGATTTTCCTGAGCCGGTCTCCTTTCAGTATTTCTTCTCGTATGAACGCTGTAGAACCAACCGAACAGTAATCAGGACTGCACCATGAACCGCACGGTATTCGTTGTTTTAGCAATTGTGTTTTCGCAATCCATCGTGGCTCGCGCTCAGGAGCCTGAAACCGCCGCACCTGCCATCAAACGTGACGTCCGCGACGTTGCCGGATGGAAAGTGCATATCAACCATGATCTGCTGAAGAATGAACTCAAGGCGACAAACGTGGCGCTGCGGCTACTCAAAAAGCAATTGACGGAAATTGTTCGCGTCGTGCCGGTACCGGCAGTTTTGGAATTGCAGAAAGTGCCGCTGTATTTTTCTCCCACGTATCCCGGCAAACAAGGTGGCGCGGAATTTCATCCGGGCGCGGACTGGCTGAAGGACAATGGGCGTGATCCGGTGATGGCGAAGGGGGTTGAATTCTCTAACATTCCAAAATTTGAAGAGGAAACTCGTCGGATGCCCAATTTTGCTCTGCATGAACTAGCGCACGCATATCACAACCTTGTGCTGAAAGAGAGCTTTGGGAATCCTCAGCTGATCGCGGCGTACGACCGTGCGAAATCGAGTGGCAGGTATGATCGCGTTGAACGCTGGCACGGCGTCGCTGGCAAGAACACGTTTGAAGTCGCCTATGGCATGAACAATCCGATGGAGTATTTTGCCGAAACGACTGAGGCGTACTTTAGCCGGAACGATTTCTTTCCTTTTACAAAAGCGGAACTGAAGAAACATGATCCGGAAATGTTTGACTTGCTGGCAGAGCTTTGGGGAGTGTCGGAAGAGAAGTCGAAATAGTCGGCAGCGATCATAGTTTCAGCGATCCCGTCGGCGGGGCGACGGGTGGACAGTACGCCCGGCGCGCCGCCGACGGGAAGAGAAGACCGTGATGCATTTCTCGAACTCACAGCATGGAGCGGCGTTGCTCGAACTGCACACTGGCCGCGATTTCTGACTGACCGACGTCCACGGTCGCGTTGTGGATGACATCCTCTCGCAAGGCCCGGTAATTTCCGAAAACCGACGCTTCTCGCGGATTGATGACTGCTCCGATTCGGACTGCGATGCTACGATTAAAGATGTGTCATCTTGAGTTGCCAAATGTGAATTCAGCTTTTCGCCTGAACAGAGTTGTTTATGACTCCCCGTGGCAGTCAAAAAAATGTGGCGTTCCGGCTGGTTCTCTGCCTTGCAACGATGCTGCTTTGGCGTTCACCGGCAATCGCCGAACAGCCTGATGTGCCCCGAACGGTCCAGCCACTCACGTTGCGACCTGATGATGCGGAACAGCGGGCGCAGCCGGGTCTGATTCCCGGATCGCACATCAAAGTGTTCATTCCCAGCCTGCCGTATCTCTACACTTCGCATTCGATCAACGGCGCGCTCATTAAGCCCTCGGACAACGAGCAGGGCTGGGAATACGACATGGCCGTTTCGCATGAGCAAATCGATGACACGACTTACGAATTCAAGCTGCGCGAAGGCGTAAAGTTTCAGGATGGCACGGACTTCAACGCCGACGCTGTCGTGCTGAATATGGAGTACTTCAAAAAGGCTCCCGTCAAGTACAGCAAAATCGACAAGGTAT
Source organism: Planctomycetales bacterium (assembly GCA_038214195.1). Taxonomy (GTDB): domain Bacteria; phylum Planctomycetota; class Planctomycetia; order Planctomycetales; family Planctomycetaceae; genus SXXK01. The sequence continues at coordinate 18,572 of JBBQSE010000006.1, read as the reverse complement.
TTGATCGGGCTGAGAAAATCGACGACTACACCGTTCGCTTCTACCTGACTGAAAAGTACGGATCGTTCATGAACGATGCTATCTGGATGCAGTTTTATACGAAGAGGTATCTGGAGACGAATGAAGATCCGGTCACGCACAAAAAAGTCGGCTGGAATGGCAAGCCCAACTGCCCGAATCTCTCGATGCCTGGTCCGTATGGACTGGGTCCCTATATTCTGGACGAAGGCTACATTGAGGGTGATCGTCAGGCACCGAAAGCCGTACTCAGGGCAAATCCGTATTATTGGGACAAGGAAAACTATCCAAAGGTGGAGACTGTGACGGTTTACACGCAGTTGGATACTGACGAGGCAACCCACATGGTGCTTTACCGCGAGGGCGAGCTGGACATCTCCGTGATTCCACCGGAAGAAAAGGTGGAAACGATTCTGGCCCCATACAGCAAGCTTGTGATCTCGCCATCGACTGACAACATCGCGATCCACATGAACCTGATCAACGGCAATCCGAGATTGCTGGATCGAGAGGTCAGGCGAGCACTCAATGAGGCGCTGCACCGAAAAAATCTGCTGCACTTTGCGTTCGAAGACGAAGGTGAACGATCACCGTTCTCGCCATTTTACCCTGGCGTTTCCGAGGTGTGTAAAACGCTCCTTCCAGAGCCGGTCGAATACGATCCGTATGCCACGGACGTTCAGGAACGCCTGAAGGCTGTGCTCCAGGGACTTAATTTGAAAGTGCTGACACAGGATCGATACCGGCCTCTTTGGCGTGGAATTGAAACGCAGCTCAACAAGGCAGGGGTAACCCTTGATATCGAAATCACGACCAGCGAGAAGGACATCTTTGGACCGCTGTTGCAAACCAACGCTGGAAAAAACAAAAAAAAATGGGATCTGCTGATCTGGGGTAACGATGACTGGTATTTCAACCATCCTTTCTCGGCATTTTTCGTCTTTCGAACAGATAACGTCTGGAGTACAGTGTTCCCGGATTCGACCATGAACGGTTACATTGAAGACATGTTTCGCACGCCGGTGACGGACCCCGAGTTTGTGCCTGTCTGCGAGAAGATCATGCGGCGGGCCTACGAAGAGTCCTACATGTTATTTGTCCCGACACCAAACAAAGTGTTTGCTGTGAATAAGGAGGTCGTCTTTCGTCCATACAGGATGGCCTGCATTCCGCTCTGGAAAATCCAGGTCACGGATCAGCACTGGTCACTACGGCAGGGAGAATACCCTGAGACGCTGAAACAACCGGTGGAAATCGTTCGGACTAACGAGAATTGACGAAGGTTTGTTCAATGATCAATCGAGGCATTCGCTTCAAGCTGTTGTGTCTGGTGGGCGTCGCGGTCGTTGCGTTTCTTGGTCTTGGAATCTATGGCATCTCCAATACCAATTCGACCTTCCGGTGGGTTGAAAATGTTTTCGACACGGCGGAGGACTTTCGTCTGGGATCGCAGAAGATCACAAGTCCGCTGAGTGAATTGCGGCAACTTTCGCTTTCCATCGTGCTGGCACCGACTCCAAAGCTTCAGGAAAAGCTGGCGCAGCGACAGCAGGCGTTGACGGAAAAGCTCGACGATGACCTGAAGGGCTGGAATATCGAAGCTCAGCGTGTCGAAGAGAAACAGGCTTTTCAGGGCCTGCTTGACGAATGGGAACGCTACAAGCAGATAAAGGACGTGACCATCAATAAGGCACTTGCCCGCTATCGTGAGGAGGCGTTCATTAATGCGACCGGGGCCGAACAGCAACAGTTCGACGCCGTTAATCTTCAGCTGAACGTCTGGATGAAGGCCAAGATCGAGAATGCTGATAAAGTGTACCAGGACGCTAATTTGCAGAACAAGCGGGTCTTCGGCGTCTCAGTGGTGGTCATCGCGCTGCTGACGCTTGCCGTTGGAGGCATCGGGTATCTGACAACTCGCAGCATCTTGCAGCCTATAGAAGTTCTCAAGGCGGCAGCGGCCCGCATCGCCAACCGGGAAACCGTCAAAGAGATCGAGGTAACTTCCCAGGATGAATTGGGTGAACTTGCCCGCAGCATGGAGCAAATGGCTGCTGCGATCCAGATCTATCTGACTCAGCGGCAGGCTGCGGAGGCCGAAGTGCGTACACTGAATTCGAGTCTTGAGCAACGCGTCGAGCAAAGGACGACGGAATTGGAGAAGGCCGTCAATGAGCTGATCGCGGCCAAGAATGCCGCTGAGGAATCCAACCGGGCGAAAAGTGAATTCCTGGCGAATATGAGTCACGAAATTCGGACTCCGATGAACGGCATCATCGGCATGACCGAACTGGCGCTCGACACGGAGCTGACAACTGAGCAGCATGAATATCTGGAAATGGTAAAGTCATCTGCCGACTATTTGTTGGCGGTGATCAACGACATCCTGGACTTTTCCAAAATCGAAGCTGGCAAGCTGGATCTGGATCCCCTCGACTTCGCACTGCGCGATAACCTTGATGATACAGTCAACGCCCTGGCTATGCGGGCGCACAGCAAAGGGCTTGAATTGGCCTGTCATGTTCTGGCCGATGTCCCCGATGGACTGATCGGAGATCCCGGCCGGTTACGGCAAATTATCGTGAATCTCATTGGCAACGCGATCAAGTTTACGGCGGAAGGCGAAGTCGTGATGCGGGTCGAACGCGAGTCGCATGAGAACGGTGATGTCTGCCTGCACTTCAAGATTTCTGACACCGGGATCGGCATTCCGGCAGACAAGATGGATCGCTTGTTCAAGGCGTTTTCGCAGGTCGATATGTCGACGACGCGCAAATATGGCGGTACGGGCCTGGGGCTGGCGATTTCATCGCAGCTGATCCAGATGATGAACGGCAAGGTGTGGGTCGAAAGTGAAGAAAACAAAGGGAGCACGTTTCACTTCACGGCGCATTTTGGCATCTCAACGGAAGTGCTGACAAAGCGGTCGCCTGCAGGACTGGCGAAAGTTCAGGGCTTGTCCGTTCTTGTCGTCGATGACAACGCGACGAATTGTCGAATTTTGCAGGAGTTGCTTGTCAACTGGGGATTGAAGCCCACCATTGTTTGCAGCGGCCCGGAGGCTTTGAAGGCAATGAAAACGGCTCATGATGAGGGAGAACCTTTCTCACTGGTCCTGACTGACAACATGATGCCCGAGATGGATGGTTTCACGCTTGTCGAACAAATTCAGAAATCTCCGCAACTCGTGGGAGCCACGCTGATGATGCTTTCGTCAGCCGATCGACAGGAAAATGCCGAACGGTGTCATGAACTCGGAATGAAGGGGTATTTGACCAAGCCCATTCGGCGGGCAGAACTGCTCAGCGCGATTCTCACCGCTGTCCATGCCGTCCCCAGCCCGGAAGGTGAGATCACCAATTCCCGTCATTCGGTCGAACGGACTGACACCAGGTTACGGATCCTGTTGACCGAGGATAATCTTGTCAATCAAAAGCTGGCGGTTCGGCTGCTGGAAAAAAGAGGCCACAATATCACTGTCGCCAACAACGGCCGTGAAGCGATTGAAGCGATTGAACGTGAGCAGTTTGATGTGCTCCTGATGGACGTGCAAATGCCCGAAATGGACGGGCTCGAAGCAACCAAGCTCATTCGCGAAAATGAACGGGAGACCGGGAGACATATTCCAATCGTAGCCATGACAGCTCATGCGATGAAGGGAGACCGGGAGCGATGTCTGGAAGTGGGGATGGACGGGTATATCTCCAAACCGCTGCACCCGACAGAATTGTTTGAAGTGGTCGAGAGTCTTGGATCGTCGTCCAATGGAACGACGCCTGCATCCGCTCGCGAGCATGCCGTTCCGGATCCAGCCTTTGATCAAAAGGCCGCGCTGAGAAATGTCGGTGGCGACATGGAAATGCTGCGGGAAATTATTGATTTGTTCTTTCAGGAATGTCCCGTCTGGCTGACCGCGATTCGCGAGGGCTTGAAAACAGGAGATGCGGCCATTGTGCATCGTGTGGCCCACACACTAAAGGGAGGAGTCAGTACTTTCGGACCATCCAAAGCCCGTGACTGCGCCGAGAAACTTGAAATCATGGGCCGCAATGAAGATCTCGCTGGTGGAGAAGAAGTCCTTGGCCAGCTGGAGCAGGCCATTTCAGAACTTCGCCCCGCTCTGGAAGCGGTCGGCTAGCCTGCGTTGCGCAATTAGGCGAGCGGCAGAAGCGGGTTTATCGTAGGACGGGCACTTCTGCCCGTCATGGACCGCGACGGGCAGAAGTGCCCGTCCTACAGCGGGTAGATCGATTTCTGCCGCGCGCCTAATTGGACAGCGCCAGTTTTGGCGGAAACCGAGCATTTTTGCAACCCGAAGCGTGAGCGAGGGATTGTTCCTAACTTGTTCCCTCGCTGACGCTTCGGGTTACTACTACGAAAAAAGTGGCGATGTCCAACTAAGCAGGCCGGACCGAGGCCGAAACCTGCGCAAACCTGACTCCTGATGTGAACACCGTGTTCGGCTGCTGACACCAATAGGCGGGCCGAACGCCTCAAGAAGTGGTCGAGGATCACTTCGGTCACCGCGCCCAGAATCCTCAATGTCGGCGCAATCGGCAATCTTGATGTATGTCCTCCAGAAAGCGCCGAACCGGTGAACATGGCAGCGCCGGTTCTACCGGTTGTAACGGTCCTTCACATTGAAACGGATCGAGGCGTCAACAGTCCGGTCTTAACGATAATGGCAATGGGGGCGATTGCAACTTCCGGACGAAATATGAGTGGAATGGAGTTTGAGTCGAGTCCAGGCGAGCGGGGCCCTGAGTGACGTGTCCGATCCAAATCCTGACTTGCGTCTGCCTTGTGTGCGCATTGATTGCGCGCGAAGGAGCGGTGTCTGCGTCAGAGCTGCGCCCGCTGCTGGAATGGGACGAAATTGAAATTCCGACCATTGATGGACTGGAGGCGAAGCTGCATTCGTACTTCTGTCCGCCCGCGAACAAAACAGGTGATCCGCCAGGTGTCCTGTTTCCCGACAGTCCTCCCGAGTTGCTGTTCGACGCACTGCAAGACCGCAAGCGGGAATACCACATTCCCATGAGTGCCGAGGCCTGGCACTGGGAACACCTGAACAACGGCGGATCGCTCGGCAGCGGTTATGGAATTCCCGGAATTCGAGGCACATATTTCTGGGCGTTGAAAGCCGATCCGGAAATGGAAATAGATTCAAACGGCTGGTTGCAAAAGATTGGCGGCCACGCGGAACTACGTCTTCGCGAACAGGATCACTTCCGCAGCTTTTTCCCGAACAAGGTCTGGTTCTGGGAACTTTACGCCTGGGCCGATACACCCGTCGGACGATTTAAGGCGGGGCAAATCTGGCGACGATTTGGACTGGATTGGGACGGCTCGTTCTTTGGGAATATTCCCTTCTTCGACGGATACAAACTCAATCCTGACTATGGCGTGTCCTGGGAGAACACATGGACCGACAGCGATGATTTCAAGATGGATTCGTACGCACAATTTTTTATCCACGAGGATGGAATCAACGGGACCGTTGCCGGCACAGATTCTGAAAGTCTGGCCGGTACCAGTCAAAGAAACACAGGCGTCGTGAGACTGGTTCCCACATGGACGCTGTCGGACGACTCCACGATCGCGCTGGGCGTATCCGGGCTGACCGGCGAGATCGTCAACAATCCTCGGTTCGTCACCGTTCCACATCAGTCCCTCGGCGCGTGGGCTCTGGACGTAACCTACACCAGGTCGCGGTGGAAGTTTTTCGCCGAAGCGCTGCAAAGTTATGGTGTCCGCAGTCCGGAACGTTTCGTCTCCGGCGGTCCCAGCAATCGAACAACCGATGTGCTGACCGGAATTCACTACAAGCTTGGCCCCGCAACATATCGTGTCAATTACTCTGCGGGCTTCGACGACAATCCCTACGGCTGGCAACAGATGTGGGTTCCCGGCGTTACCGTTGCCCTGACGAAGAATGTCGATTTCTATATCGACTACGTCCGCTGGGACGTCTACAACAATGCGACCGCGCCAAATGGCCACCTGAACATTGAGGACGGCTTCAGCTTCGTCATCAACTGGCGGCTTTGAACGGGACGCCGAATTCCGCAATGGATTGATCGGTGGCCGGGGTTGGAGAGCGCAGCTCGAAACGCTGGGGCTTCCTTCGTGCTGCTCAATGCATCCTCGCCGAGACCGAGAATTCGCTATTCCGCTTTTCATTCACCGCGCAGGCAGCCATGATAGTGCTGCTTAAAGAATGAATTTCCTGAACGTGGCAAGGTCGCCGCAATCACATTGGCTCAACTCATGATGTATTCGTTGTCAATTTGCGATGTTGTTCGGTTGTTAGCCCGACGATTTTCCAGCCTGTGCATCGCTCTGACGACAGGGCTTGTGTTGCTGGCGGCGTCCTGTCCGCAACTTGCAGCCGACGAAGCCAAAGTGGACTTTGCCCGCGACGTGTTGCCCATTCTTTCGGACAATTGCTTCAAGTGCCATGGGCCGGACGTCAAGGAAGGCCGGAAGGGCGATCTGCGGCTCGATGATGAAACCGACGTCAAACGTGATCGCGACGGTCATCGCGCGGTGACGGAGGGCGATTCGGACGCCAGTGAACTTTGGCAGCGGCTGACTTCGACCGACGCCGATCTCAAAATGCCACCGACGGAACTGGGCCGAACGCTCACACCTCCGCAGCTCGAAACGATTAAACGCTGGATCAGTCAGGGAGCCCATTGGGGCCGACACTGGGCGCTGGAACGGGTGGAACGGCCAGCGAATGAGGTCGTGGATTCAAATGGGATCGCTCGAAATCGAGTCGATCAGCTTGTCGATCGAGTCCTGAAGCAGCATGGTGTCACACCCAATCCGCCAGCCGATCGCGCCACACTTATCCGCCGTCTGTCGCTCGATCTGACCGGCTTGCCGCCGGCACCGGAACAAGTCGAAGCATTTCTTTCAGACAACGAACCCGGTGCGTGGGAACGGCTGGTGGATCGCACGCTGGCGACTCCCGCGTTTGGCCAACGAATGGCATGGGACTGGCTGGAGGCGGCTCGGTATGCGGATTCCAACGGCTATCAGGGCGACAATGATCGAACGATGTGGCCATGGCGTGACTGGGTCGTGCGAGCCTTCAACGAAAATCTGCCGTACGATCAGTTCACCGTCTGGCAACTGGCTGGCGATCTGCTTCCCGATGCGACCGAAGACCAGATTCTCGCGACGGGCTTCAATCGCAATCACATGATCAACGGTGAAGGTGGACGCATCGCCGAAGAAAACCGCGTTGACTACGTGATGGACATGACCGAAACGATGTCAACCGTGTGGCTCGGCCTGACGCTCAACTGCTGCCGCTGCCACGATCACAAATTCGACCCGCTCAAGCAGCGTGAATACTACCAACTGACGGCCTTCTTCAATCAAACGCCCGTCGATGGCGGAGGCGGGAATGCCCAAACCGCTCCTGTTCTCGCAGTGCTGTCGCCGGAACAGAAGAACGAACTGCAGGCCGCGAAGGCAGACATCGAACGCACAGACGCGGCGATCAAAAAACGAGCAGCTGAGTTGGTTGCCCAACAGACCGAATGGGAATCCGCAATCCTGGTCAAAGGCAGCACGAGTCATTGGAGCATCCTTGAGCCGACGACAGCCACAGCCATGCATCAGACGCTCGAAATCGGTGCGTCGGGACTGGTGCTGGCGACCGGAGCCAATCCGACGAACGACGAATATCGGCTGACATATCCGGTTTCATCTGCGACCATCGTTAGCGGTATTCGCCTCGATGCGATCCGGCATCCGTCAATGACCAACGGAGGGCTGGCTCGTTCGGACAGCGGCAATTTTGTGCTGACTGACACTACATTCGAACTGCATCAACCGGGTTCGGATACCAATCAGGCTCTGTCCATCGCCAGCGCCGTCGCGACGTTTGAACAGGGCAATCTGAAAGTCGCAACAGCGTTTGACAATGATCCGAAATCGGGCTGGGCTGTCTGGAATGGCAAATCGATCGATCAGGATCACGCGGCCGTGTTTCGTCTGGCTCAGCCGGTTACCGCCGAAGCCGGGGCCGAACTGCTGGTCACGCTGAAGTTCAATTCTCCACACGCCAGTCATAACCTTGGCCATTTTCGATTGTCCATGTCCGAAAGCGGAACGGCGTCGCTGGACGACAACAACGATGCTTTGCTGGCGGCTATCCGTGTCCCCGCCGCTGAACGTACCAGCGAACAAACAAAACTCATCCGCGACGCACTGGAAGCACAGGATACACTACTCACCGCGCTGCGATCCGAAAAGTCGGCTACGACCGAACGGACCAGGAACATCGAGGCCGCGATGCCCAGGGTCATGGTGATGAATGATCGAGCGGAACGGCGACCGACGTTTATGCTGACGCGAGGGCTGTACAATCAGCCGGGTGAAGAGGTCACTGCTCAGGTTCCGGCATCGCTGCCACCGCTTGCTGATCCGCAGGATGCCAATCGACTGGATCTGGCGCGCTGGCTGGTTTCCCGCGACCATCCTCTGACGGCCAGGGTGACCGTCAATCGATTCTGGCAAATGCTGTTTGGCATCGGTCTGGTGAAGACAGCGGAAGACTTTGGCGTGCAGGGCGAGTATCCCGTGCAACGTGAGCTGCTGGACTGGCTGGCCGTTGAATTCATGGAGTCCGGCTGGGACGTCAAACAACTGCTGCGGACCATCGTCAACAGCGACACCTATCAGCGCAATTCAACCATCGCAACAGCTGCAGACTTTGAACGAGATCCCGAAAACCGTCTGCTGGCTCGCGGCCCACGTTTCCGGATGCCCTCATGGATGCTCCGCGATCAGGCTCTGGCGGTTTCCGGTCTGCTGAATCCAAAACTTGGCGGTCCGCCAGTCTATTCATATCAGCCGACCGGTGTCTGGTCCGAAGCGACCTTCGGCAAGCAGAGTTACCAGCCGAGCACTGGAGCAGACTTGTATCGACGCAGCCTGTACACATTTTGGCGGCGCATCATCGGCCCAACAATCTTTTTCGATTCCGCTCGGCGGCAAGTCTGCGAAGTCAAACCACTCCGCACCAACACGCCGATGCACGCTCTGACGACGCTGAACGATGTCACCTTCGTCGAAGCCGCCCGTGTGCTTGCCGAACGCGCGCTGAGTCATGACATGTCCGACGAAGACCGCATGCAGTGGATCGCAAAACGCATCCTCTGCCACCCCGCAACGGCTGCCGAACTAAAGATCTGGAAACGCAGCCTCGACCGAGCCGTCGGCACGTTCGTGGATCATCCCGAAGACGCCGTGAAGTTCGTTTCCATCGGCGATTCCAAACGCAACGAATCACTCACCGCAGTAACTCACGCCGCATGGACAGCCCTGTGCCTGAATCTGCTAAACCTTGATGAAACCCTGACTAAAGAATGATGCACCACATCCTCAACCCCGCCGCTCCCGCGCCGCTCACTGAACATCAACTCGGCATCAACCGTCGCCATTTCTTTGGCAGCAGCGCCACGGGCATCGGCACAGCGGCCCTTGCCAGTCTGCTGCAGGCGGATGAAGTCCAGGCCGACGAAATATCGTCCGCGACGAACGCGTTCGGCCTGCCGCATTTTGCACCGAAAGCAAAACGCGTCATTTACCTGTTCCAAAACGGAGCCCCGACACACGTTGATCTGTTCGACTACAAACCGAGGTTGATTGAACTGCATGGCACGCCGGTCCCGGAAGAATATCTCGGCGGCAAGCGGTTCAGCACGATGACGGGAAATCCGACGGGCAAGCTCATGCTCGCCCCTGTCGAACCATTTCAGCAACATGGTCAGAGCGGAGCATGGGTCAGCAGTTTCATGCCACACACCGCCGGAATCGTCGATGATCTGTGCTTCATCAAAAGCCTGCACACCGACGCGGTCAATCACGCCCCCGCGATTTCGTTTCTGCTGAGCGGTGCCGAAATTCCCGGTCGACCGACGATGGGAGCATGGCTGAATTATGGACTCGGATCGCCATCGCAGGAATTGCCCGGCTTTGTAGTGATGACCTCGGTCAGCAAAGGTACTTCCTGCGGCCAGATCTTCTACGACTTCTACTGGGGTTCCGGTTTCCTGCCAACGCGATTCCAGGGAGCCCGTTTCCGAGGCAGCCGCGATCCAGTTCTGTATCTGAACAATCCCAATGGCATGTCGGCCGAACTGCGTCGAGCTCTGTTAGATGACTTAGCGGCGCTGAATCAGCTGAAATTCGAGCAGGCCGGTGATCCCGAAATTCAGACCCGGATGGCTCAGTACGAAATGGCCTACAAGATGCAGACGTCCGTGCCGGAACTGACGGATTTCTCCGACGAACCACAACATATCCTCGACATGTACGGCCCACAGGTTCAGGAACCTGGCACGTTTGCATACAACTGCCTGATGTCACGCCGTCTTGCTGAACGCGGAGTCCGTTTCATCCAGTGCATGCACGCCGGCTGGGACCAGCACAACAGCCTGACCACCGAGCTTTACACGCAGTGCAAAGACACCGATCAACCCAGCGCCGCGCTCGTTCAGGACCTGAAAATGCGCGGCATGCTCGACGACACACTCGTCATCTGGGGCGGCGAATTCGGCCGCACACCGTTCATTCAGGGCGACATCAACAACCGACCCCGCTGGGGCCGCGATCATCATCCGTATGCGTTCACCGTCTGGCTGGCTGGCGGCGGCGTCAAACCCGGCCTCACCTTCGGAGCCTCCGACGATCTCGGTTTCAACGCCGTCGATCATCCCGTCCACGTCCACGACTTTCAGGCGACCATCCTGCACCTCCTCGGCATCAACCACGAACGCCTCACCTACCGCTTCCAGGGCCGCTACTTCCGCCTGACCGACGTGCATGGCGAGGTGGTGAATGATGTGATTGCGTAAGATGTGTGAATCGCAGCAACAAGATCGTCGTCATCCTTATTGAGAGATTTCACTCGGAGACATGGGATGATAAGACATCGAGCAGCAGAGGTATTTCCGCCCGGCGAATTCATCAAGGACGAGATGGAATCGCGTGACTGGAGTCTCGCTCAGTTCGCGGAAATCCTTGGTTGTCCACTGGAGGCAGTAGTCGAAATTATTGCAGCAAGAAAGTCGATTACGCCTGAGACTGCGCAAGGGCTGGGAGTGGCAATTGGAACGGGAACGCAGTTTTGGCTGAACCTGGAGAAGACCTACCGACTTTCCACCAGCTCAACAGAAGACAGTGGCGATTCGCGATGAAAACGACGGTTAGGTGAGATCCCCATTCGGACGATGTTCCAACGACATCCCAATGGGGCTGTCAGCGAAGTAGGTCAGGCTCTGCCTGACGCAGCCTGATCGGTTGATCAAATCGAAACGAGCATTGTGACTTTCGGGCACAGCCTGATCGATGTCACTGTCCATGTTTGTCGCGTCGCACACGTCGCTGCGTTTGTTCCGGTCTACGTCACGGTTAAGTCAACAGGCGATGTTGTCGGACGTCAACGTAAGTGCATCCGATCATTCGCGGTGGCCGTGTTTTCCCCGCATCATCGATCCAAGCTTTTTCTGTGCCGCTGTGAGCCGCACCGGTTCCTGCAGAGCATTCCAGAATGCAAGCTGCTCTTCGGAGCTAAGCGCAATTGTCTGAGATTGAGCGGACATCACTTTTTTCCGCGCCTGAGCGACAGTGACGGTTCTCACATAGTCACTCACACTGAGCTGACGCAATTCAGCGGCCTGTGCAAGGACTTTCTTACTGTCCTCGTCCAAGCGAACCATCAGCGGACTCACCGACTTTGGTCGCTGCGGTTTTTCTTTTCTTCCCGTACTCATAAATCACCTCTTTGCAGATTGTATTGCACATTGCAACACAGTCAATGCCGCTGTGCTCACGTGGCGTGAAATCGCCTCCCGCAGATCACATTCGCTCACGCTGCGAAGTAGGTCAGGCTTTGCCTGACGCAGCCGGATCGGTTGATCAATTCGAATCGAGCATTGTGATTTTCGGGTACAGCCTGATCGATGTCACTGTCAGGCAAAGCCTGACCTACGCCTACGATTTTGTGAATCACGGTCTGACTCACCGCCGTATGGATTATTCGTTGTCGCTGAACAGCCATTTGCCGATCGGCATCGGTGCGATCGAAAGCGCCGTGCGTCGCGTGATCAACCTGCGTGTCAAAAGCAACGCGACCCACTGGCTTCGCGAAATCGCCGAAACCATCATTCGCTTCCGAGCCTGGATCAAAGCGGGAAGAGCCGAGGAATTCTTCCACCAAACAACTTACGTCAAACCAACCCTTGCTCTAAAACCCAAACATGTCGCGAATCCGCCCCCAAAAGGTCTTCTGAACCTTACCTTTTTCTACGGTCAATGGATGTTGCCTGATTAGCGGCCCACCAATTGTAGGCGGCAAGCCCAAACCCACTGAAAAACAGGATTGTTCAGAAACCACTAAATCGGGCGGAACAAACGTTTCGTTGCTAGTCGAGGCACCGCCCCCAAGGATGCGGATCACTCGCGCGTCGTGATTGCGAAACTGGACGTTCAAAATAGGGCCAAGCCACTTTTTCAGCCCGAAATCGTCCGATTGTGGGATCATCGCATTCAATTCATCGAAGAAAACAATGGGCAGATTTCCCTCCAACATAGTGTCGAAAATGCGATTCGACGCCAGTTCTAAATCTGCCGCAGAATACTCCGCCAGTCTCAACGAAGGTTCAACGAACTTAAAACTCATTTCGTTGGCGGCGCTCGCGCCTAAACGTTGGAAAGCAGTCCGATTTCCTGGCCCCCGAAGTCCAAATACAGAAATACGCCACGGTGCGAAAGACGCCGTTTCACCAATACTTTTGCCAGATACATCGCCGACTGCCTCATCGAAAACCAACTCGTCGCTGCAGAATACTATTTCATCACGGAGGAACGAAACCATGACTCCTTGGTTGTCACTCATGAAACTCGCAGTGGGGCCGGTGACTTCCACATGATCAAAAATATGATAGTTCGACCTGTTCCCCACTTGCAGCCCGTGCGCTAAAAATAGTTTCCGCTGAGCGGCGGGTTTTGGATCAAGCAGTTCTCGTTGCAACGCAGCAGCACTGATCGCTCGGATCATGAGACTTGTAAATGCGATATTTGGGATGTGTTGCAAAGCAGCAGAGAGGTCAATGGCCGTGGGGAATTTGAGCACTTGTGTGCGGACGCTCTTACCGTAGGTATTGCTCGGCAACTCAAGTGCGAAATAATAAGCGCGGTTGTGGTACAGATTAAGGTGCACGTAGTGAGCGAACGGCCCGGACTTTATTCGTACCGATGGTAGGTGTAACAAGATAGGCGGGGCGGCAAACTCACCGAAAGGCATCGATTTCGCAGCCCATCCCACGTCGCCAAGTAATCGAACCCAAGCGCTCGTGATACGGACGGCATTGGGAACGTCTCGCTTGAACTGGGAATTTGAGCAAAGACTCAACTGAGTTGCACTTACAGCTGAGGCATCAAGGCCTGAACGAACCAGCGTGGCGAAAACTCCGTAATTAATCAAATGGCCGTGAATGGCGGTTCGCTGTTGGGTGTCTCCGAACTTGTCCAAAGGAATTTGCAGCCAAGCATTGAAAACTGCAACCACAATTGACTGCAGCGATTGCCATTGGCGGAATAATTTAGCTGCGGCGCTTGATTCGGTGCGGGTGCAGGCGTCGATGGCTCCGATCATGTCGGCGGATGATGGCAATGGACTTGCCAGCAGTACGGATTCCACTTGCTCAACGATTTCGGGCCAGATAGCGAGTTCTTCGAATTCGAGGGCGACGGCGTCTCGGGTGACTGGTTGCAGGCTGCCGTCGAGGAGGTACAGGACGCAGTCCAGAGCTTCTGCGGTGTCCACGACATCTGCAAGGCGATCACGAACCTCATCGATTGAGACGTCGTCCAGCCAGATCAGGTCATGAACATTGCGCAACAGAACTTCCGCCTCCGCCGCGTGGCAGGGCGTCAGTTGTTCGGGGGCTTCGTAGGTCATTGATTGCCACACATCGCCTTCATTCAGAAGGGCGACGGCGGCTCGACCGGACAGGACCGCTCGCATCACTTTAACTCGCAGGGTACGCCTTGCTGGCGACAATAATCCTGAATCAAAACTTCGTCCTTTGAACCACGGCGGGTTCGAGGTCGCTTCGCACTTGAAGCTTTTGGTGTCTTCGGCGACCGGATCTCGACACGTTCCGCTGTCTTGATGGTCATGTCACCGAGGATCTGGATTTCGACAAATTCATCTTCAATGGACGTTGCTCCTGCTTTCATGAGCAGTTTGGCAAACTGATACGATTGTACGGTGGACGACAGGGCCGAGGCCAGCTTTGCGACGCACAATTTGGCTCGATCCGCCCAGGTGGCTCTGTGCCCGGGAGCGAATCCATGATCACGATGATATGCCACAGCACTGTTTTCGGACAAGAGCGACGCTCGATGCCCAATCATTCTTTCGGCCAGCACGACTGTACACTCGCCATAATGTGGCAGCGAAGTGCCGTCGATCGAAAGACAGGCGTAATAAAGTTCGTTTTTGTGCTTGTCAGAGCCCATCAGCTCGATTTCGGCCTGTGGACGGCGAGTGTGCCACTCAATAGGGTCGGAACTTTCCGCAAGAAATTTCAGATCGATCAGGTCGTAGTACGTGGCAAACAGATCCTGGCTGCCTTTCGCGATGGGCAGCAATTTCCCGATAGTCACGCCCATCACGGCTTTGGTGGCCAGCACATGGGACTCGAATTCCTGAACGACTGCGCCTGCCCCGCGTGAGTTCGCGTCCACGACGGCGGCCTGATATCGCTGATCCAGAGCATCCTTCTCCGCCTGGTCTTTTGCCTTCCGCACATTGGGGCACAGCAAACCGTGGCAGCAGTGCGGGCAATACCGCCAGTCGAGCGGAATTTCGAATGTACAGTGTTCGCAGAGTTCCGGGGTCATGGAGATGGCCAGCCGCTTTCCTGTTCACAACGATATGGGAATGCGGAAGTATAGCACCTGGGCGATGCTGATTCCTTGCCTGAGGCGGATTTCTGGTTTGATTTCCTGGCGGCTTTCAAGTTCATTCGCGTCTATTCGCGTTCATTTGCGGTCTGGAATTCAGTGAACTCGGATGGCTGACGCCATGCCGCTCGCTTGTTTGGATTCCTCGCGAAGAAGGTTTGCGGAATTAATGCCCCGCCGATTGCCATTGCCTGATTGCTTCCATCGGGTAGACCAGCATCACGACATTCAAAGTCAGGCAATCGCGGATGCAGACCAGAAGGATGAGTTCTGTTGCCGCGGCGAAGATCAGGGAGCGGAATGCGCGCAGTCGAAATGCGATCGCATATCCAGCGCCGCAGGCGAGAATGTCGGACACGGAATTCGCGACGGAATCCCCGATGTAGTCTTTGGCGATGGTCGTTGTGCGGTAGCGTTCGATGATGAACTGTGAGTTTTCCAGAATCTCCCATCCCACTTCCAGCACAATCGTCGCTTTTGGTCGGCTGCAGGAGGAGTCGTACACTGTTGTGTTTCACAGTCCGATGGGAGCGATGGTTGCAATCATGCGATCGTCCGCACCAGGCACACTGGTGGTTCGCCGGTTCGAAAGGTTGACTGTGGCCACCGAATGTCCCGACAGGCGAAACAGATGTCAACTGGCGAACTGGTTCCGGACTAACTAACATGATGGCGTTCTGTCAACATGACGCTGAAGGAGGGGGTCGGGAGTCTTTTTCGGACGGAAATTCTGCGAATTTCAAGACGTGTTGCTCCGAAAAAGACTCCCGACCCCTTTGTCCCACTGCACCATTCCTGAACTTTTTTCAATAAGCTCGCAAGTCTCATGTCTCATCCTGATTCAACCCATATACCAGCGTCTCACCGCGACAAAATTACGGGAGATTCGTCCAAACCGTCACTTCCAACGCACATTGTCGATGGTGTCGAACGTCTGATCCTGGATGCGATTAGAAACACGAAGCCGCTGGAAATTGACCCCGCAAGGTCGGAGTTGTTCAGTTTGTTCGTGGCTGCGGAAGAAGCGGGACTGATCGCAGATGACAGCAACGTCGGAGTCTTTGACGGCTTTGATGAAGAAAGTTCAGCCACCGATCTTTCGGCGGACAGCCTGTGTCGACTGCTTTCCCGGCGCTGGGGCCTCGACATGGCCGCCCGTGAAGCGCAGGCACTGCAAACCCGGCTTCCGGCCGACCAACTTGAACGCATGCGGGTCTTGTGGTCGATGATGAGAATGTGGATGGAATGGAGTTACGCATGGCGACGGTGGAACGAATTCCACGCGAAGTAGCAACTCACCTCAATAGCGGCTGGGAAACAGCGTGCGGCGCTGGAAAAAGACAATCATCTCGTCTTTGGACTGCGGATTGGGAACCGCACTGACCATTTGCCAGCCTCCCTGACCAATCTTCTGCAGATAGGCCCCCTTGAACGTGTCTTCTTTGTCCGTTTTGAGATAAAAAGTCATGTACTCCATGCGAGGATGAATCAGCATGTCGAACAGGAGCCGCGTACAGAGTTCCGCCGACCAGATTGTCAGGATGAGAAGAAACAGTTGTTTGTAGCTCATGGCTGTTTCCTTCGAAGATCACAGAACCCAGGCGTGCTCTTTCCTGGTGATATGGTCAGATCTCTGCTATTCCAGCGTCGCGCGACCAGAGTTTAGCTTCAGATTTTCGGCGCGTTGCGGATAGTTTGGTCGGGCGGTCGCGCGGCGGCTCGGCATTTTCGATTCCGAGGGCAGTTGCCGTTCGTAGTGAACTGGATCGAGGAACTCAGTCCCCTTTTTTTCCGGTGGATTCGCAGGTGCGTCGAAATACTCCTTTCGCAGCGGCGACTCCTCAGCAGGCTCCTCGATCTGGGCTGGACCTTCCGGGACCATCGACTGCGGTTGTGTGGCTTCGGACGCGGAATTCGGCAGGCTCAAGTTATCGACGACGCCCGGCACGTGCGGACGACTTGGAATTCCCAGTGATTCCCACGAATTCACGTCGGGGCCACCGACAAATTCTTCGGGTACCGTTGTCAGGTGAATATTGTCAAGTGCCCGTGACATGGCTTCGCCACGGACGCGAGCGTCTTCGTAGGCACCAGGATTCCATTCTCCTTCCGCAAGGAAGATCGAATTCGTATGCAGAATCGCACCTTTGCGGAAATTCATGTCCGTGATCGCTTTGTTGTAATCGACGATCAGTTTCAGGTAACCCTGATCCGAATCGCGGCTTGTGATCTTGGCTTCCAGGACGCGGCCCAGCAGCACCGGGTCGCGCTGATTCTCCGCATCGGCTCGGGCGAGAGCGGTTTCGGCATAGCGTTTGGCGGAGGCAGCTTTCTTCAGGCCAGTTTCCGCCAGCAAATAGTTTTGTTCCATGTTGATGATTGCGTCGCTCAGTTCGTAGCCAATCTCTTCTTCCTGGCGAGCCAGTACGGCCTTCGCTTTGCGAAGTCGCAATTCGTAGTTCCGCACCTGGGCTCGGGCCAGACGCATGCCGAGAGGCAATGTGAATGACAGCCCTGTTGTCCATGTGTTGTTGTGGGTTGCGGCGATGGATTCGTAGAAACTGTTGTAGCCAGCGTCGCTGGTCCCATCATCGTCGTTACTACCGCCCAGCTGATTGCCAAATCCATTGATGCGGTATTGTGAAACGAAATCCAGGCGAGGTCGTGCGAGGTTTCGGGATGCGTTGTATTGCAATTCAAGACTGCGAATTTCCCACTTTTGTCTGCGCAATTCCGACCGATTTGATAATGATTCCAGCAGGCTGGATTCCCAGTCGATCTTTAGCCTGGCAGCAGACGGCACATCGATTGGCGTGATGAATGTCCCGTCATTGAGTGGCAGACCCAGCAGCCGTCGCAGGCGATACTCGGCCTTCAGGACATCGCCGAGTGATCCCTTGATTCGGGCATCGCCTTCGTAGATTCGGTTTTCCGCCTGAGCCACAGCATCGCCAGCTTCATCTCGATTGGCCAACTGGTCGCGGAATCGCACTAGATCGCGAAACGTTTCGATTTCAGATTCATACAGCTGAAGGTACAGATACATGTCCCAGTAACGGTTCTCCACATCGCGAAGCAGAGTGGACACCGATTGCTCAAATTCCAACGCTGAAATATCCGAATTGATGCGAGAAATCAGGACACCCTGAGCCACCCCGGAAACACCCCGCAGATTCGTATTCGTTGGCCCCGCAATGCGCGTATACTCCACACCCGATCCCGATAACAACGGTTGCCGATATTCCGCCTGCACGAAGCCCGTATAGGCCGACGGAAACAGACGAGTTTGATTACTTCTGCTGTAGTTAACATCATGCTCGACAGCCAGGGTGCCGGCGGTCGCCAGAATTTTCTCAAGCCGCGTCTGAAACTGGGTCGTGTGGTCACGAAGCGTGTCGCCCTGACCAAGGCCAATATTTTGTGTATTCTGAGGATCTTCCGAAACGCCTCCCTGGATGGATGACGTCAGAATCGGGTCAAAGCTTGACAGTGCCGCTTCGGGGCCAAGGTTGCCAAACAGGAATCCGGTATCCTGAATGGCGTTGTCCCACACGGAAGCC
>JBBQSE010000005.1:0-65107 GCA_038214195.1 Planctomycetales bacterium | reverse complement strand
CTGACAAGCAGGGAGCGAAATTCGAACGTGCTCAGACGCTTCTTGCACGCGGTCGGGTCGGACGGCAACACAGTTGGCCCGAAGCGCCGCAGGACCTGATCAATGCAAGACAAGCATTGGCAAACCTAGGCGGCAACTTCTGTTTGAACAACGATCCGGTTTCATGATTTGCCATCACGGTACGCTGTGGCCAAATCTCAACTAACTCAACGGCTCCGGTGGGATTGGGTTGCCGACTCGACGACCTGATTGCCTAGTCGGCGATGGAACTCAGCAACAATCTTCTGAAAGTTTGCGTTGATGAGAGCACGGTTGCGGTCCAGGAACCAGTGGTCGCCGTCGACTTCGATAAGTTCGAACCGTCCTTCGGTGTATTGCCACCATTCACGAATAAGGTCGGTGTAAACCATATCGTCCTGGCGGGCTGCAAAAGCTGTCATCGGACAAGTCAGCGGCGCACTGGGCCGATAGCAAAATGTCTGCAACAACGGCATGTCACGCCTCAATCCGGGAATAATAATCCGCGTGAAGAATTCAGGGTCATCGACAAATCGCGACTGCGACATTAAGTATTCTGGGCTGTTGTCCGGCACCATTGCCTTCAGCATGATTTCTCGTTTCTGCCACATTGGAACGAAGTGTGGAGCTTCAGTGCCTGATACAACGAAATGAATTGGCTTGCAGCCATGGCTCTGTAGTTGGCGAATCACTTCCCAAGCGATGATCCCGCCAAAGCTGTGCCCCCAGACAACAACTTCGCGATCGAATAGCGGTACCAGGTGAGGAACGATCTGTTCCACCAGTTCATCAACGCTCGCTGCAACTGGCTCGCTGATTCGATTTTCACGACCTGGCGTTTGCACAGCAATGATGTCGATGTCGTCTGGCGGATTAAGGAGAAATCTCGTGAACAGTGTTGCTCCGACTCCCATGGAATGAAAGCAGACTAGTCGAATTGGTGCTTCTGGATTGCCAGATCCTCGAATTAACCACTGGTTAACGATGGTAATACCCTCAACATCCGTCAGAGTAATCTCTGCAGGATTGCCTCCGCGGTCGCTGCCGGTAGCGGAATCCTTGGTATCGTCTTCCGCCAACTTCTCCAGCAAGTCCTTCGTTAGCGCTGCGATACTCGGTCCCTTTAGTAGCTTGATCAGTGGAACGTTTACATCGAGCGAGCGGACAATGCCGATCTGGAAACCTGTGAGTGCCAGCGAATCCAAGCCGAGATGATCGATCGAAGCGGCGACATCCAATTTTTCAGGAAGAACGTCGAGGATACGCGAGAGAGCGGTGGTCAATTCCTCTTGCAGCCGTTCAAATCGTTGGTCCGGTTCTAATTCGGCAAGCACGGTCCGCAGGCTGGAGCCCCTTGAGCGATTTCCCTGCGTCAACGCTGCGTCACTCATCAACTCAATGAATCTCGCATCGCGTGCGAGGTGCGGATAGGCGGTGCGGAATCTGGCCCAATCGAATCGTGATATCATCCGCTGCACGGGCTGTTGTACCACGGCCGCCTCCAATTTGGCCAACACATCATCGAGCGGCATTACGAGCATACCCTGGCCTTCCAGCAACGTGACAACGTCCTGAAGGTCGTTCTCAGCCTTTGACATTCCCGCGTATTGGCCAAGGACTCCAAGGTTAACGGATGTCGCGGCTAGGCCGAGTTGCCGACGGTGCTGGGCGAGCGCGTCCTGGAAGTAATTCGCGGCGGCATAATTCACCTGGCCAACTAATCCAAGCACAGACGAAATCGACGAGAGCGTAAGGAAGAAATCGAGGTTTGCTCCAATGGCTAACGTGGCATCATGCAGATTCCATGCACCTTGCGCTTTGGGATTAAAGACACGAGTGAAACGTGACATGTCCATCGTCGGTATTGAAGCATCATCGAGGACCGCAGCACCGTGGACAACTCCACCCAGCGGGGGTAAGTCGCGATAGATTTCCTCGACAACGCGACGAACCGCAACACGATCACTTACATCTGCCTGGAGCGTCAGGACGCTGGCACCCCGCGATTTTATTACGTCAATCGTCGCCCAGTCCGAATCGCTCTTAGGGCCGCTTCGACTCAGCAGCACAAGATGGCGTGCTCCACGATCGACCATCCAGCGTGCGATCTCCAGTCCGAATCCACTGGCACCGCCGGAAATCAAATAGGTGCGATCGAGGCGAAATGCTGCAATTGTCGATGGCAACGTACGTACGACGTCGTCCTGCATATTCACGACGATCTTTCCGCAGTATTGCGCCCGCGTCATGAATCGCAGGGCTTCGGAAAGTTTCGAAATCGGAAACTCAGTGATCTGCGGGGGGACCAACTCGCCTCGTTCGAATAATTCAACGACTTCGGTCATGAGCCTTTGATACACCTGTGGTTTTTGGGCAGCAAGTCGATCACTGTCTACCACGAAATATGAAATATTTTCGCCCAGTCGTTCCAGCCCCAGTTTATTGTTCCGATAGATATCCGATTTGCCGAGTTCGATGAAACGACCGAACGGAGTGAGGCATTTAAGGCTTTGGGTAATGAAACGGCCCGTCAGAGAATTCAGGACGATGTCTACGCCACATCCGCGTGTCACATCCATTACGTCGTTATAGAAGTCGAGTGAACGCGAATCGAAAACGTGCTGGACGCCCATTTGACGCACATATTCACGTTTTTCTTTCGTGCCGGCGGTGGCAATTATTGTTGCTCCGGCACGACGGGCAAGCTGAATTGCTGCTCCACCGACGCCGCCAGCGGCTGAATGAATAAGAACCGTATCGCCACTGGCGATTCGAGCAAGATGGTTCAAAGCGTAGCTGGCCGTGACATACACGAAACCAATCGCAGCGGCCTGCTGGGGATTTAGACGCTTTGGTCGATTCATCACAAAATGCCCCGGTGTGGTCACGCGCCCGGAAAAACCTTCTCCCACTCGGGCGATTACGTCGTCACCGACGCGCACATGAGATATCAATGACCCAGTCTGTATTACACGCCCTGCCACTTCCAGTCCGAGGCGATTGCCAGCCAGTCCGCCCGCGAAGGCGTTCGCTGGTAACAAACCCATGGCATTCAACACGTCTCTGAAATTTAATGCTGCGGCCTGAACGGCGATTTCCACGTCACTGTCGCCAATCACCGCCGGGGAAAGTCGTCGGAAGACAAGTTGATCGAGCGCCCCGGGCGTCAGCACGTCTGCTCGGTACGCACCGCCAAACCCCGGCTCTTCGGTAGCCGCCGTTTGCTCCGCCGAATCCCGATCTACAGGAATCATTTGACGCACAAAGCGCTCTTCGCTGCGCAGGGCCACCTCGGATTCGTCCCGATCGCGGCGACTATGCAAGAGTTCCCGATGCAACGCAGTAACTTCGCAAGATGGTATCGTTGCGCTCAGATCAACCACCACTAGAGGAATGTTCGGACATTCGTTGTTGATGACGCGTGCCATACCATGCAGAATCGACTGTCCTAAATGGAGCGGCGGATCACCCTCCATGCCTGTGGCACCGTTGGTCACCACAAACAGACGAGGCACTCCGTCACATTGATGCAATGCCTTGGCGAGCTCGAGGAGTGACTGAGCGGCAGGAAATTCGGACAGGCCTGTCCAATTGGAGTTACCGGCAGATAGTCCGGCCGCGAACACTATCATTGTCCGCCGGTCCAAAGGCACTTCCCCAAGCACTTCGTCGAAACTTCGTTTGTCTCCTGGTCCGAGAATCAACGGCTGGATGTTATCGATCGCAAACCGCTTCGCCAGTTCGGAAGCAACTCCGAAAGAGTCACCTAGAATTATGGCATGTTTGTAGTCAAAAATGCGACCGTGGAGGTTGTGCGTCGATTGTGCCAGACGCCAGCGGTACTCATAACACCCCTCGTACGACCCGGCTGAAGATTGAGCCCCCTCCCCATTCAGGCGTTTGCAGGTTAGGCCACAAAATTCAGCAACAAGCTCACCGCCCTCATCAAAAATCACTGCGTCCAGAATCAGCAAATGATCATCACATCGCGTAACTCTGACATGAGCCCAAACGCATTCTGTGGGACGGCGATACACTCGAACGCGGTCAATGCGATAAGGGAGAAAGACTCGCTCAGGATTACTGGAGTCGTGAACCTCACTGAACACAGCGTGAACGCATGCATCTAGCAAGGCCGGATGGAAAGTGTACCGTTTAGATTCGTGTTTCAATCCTGCGGGTAATTCCAAACGGGCCAATATTTCCCGGCGGCGATGCCAGAGCTCCAGAATACAACGGAAGCGATCGCCATAGCTGAGTCCCGCCCCCTCGATCGTCTGGTAAAACGACTCAACCGAAACCGCATCTCCTTCGAGAAAAACTGCTCTTGCCTCGTTAAACGACTGAGTCGATATCTCGAAGCGATCATGCGTGGTGTTAATGCGACCCGAGGAATGCTTCGACCAATGCCCATTACTCGACACATCGGGCGACCGACTGCAGATCCGGTAGTCACCTTCCCCGGAAACAATTTCCAGTCGAACTTCCAGCGGGTGACGGCTGTTTTCGGGTACGATCAGGGGTGAATCGAAATGCAGGTTTTCGAGGAAAAATGGCTCGTGTCGATACTGTTGACTGGCCACGGCCCAGGCCAGTTCCAGGTGACCGGTTGCCGGGAAGACAATTTCACCGTCCACCTGATGATCGCGGAGGTATGGAAACTTCTGGACGCTGAGCGCTGCCTCCCAGACCGCAAGGCCGTCTTCCGTCGCCATTTGCGTCTGACGCTTCAGAAAGGGATGTTCGAACGGCCCCAGCCGGAGTTCTTTCGCGGCTGGGGATTCAAACCAGTGTCGTTGGTGCTGCCACGGATATTGGGGAAGCCGCACATAACGACATCCCGTACCAAAGATCGCCTGCGTGTGAGGGTAGATACCACGCGCCGAGAGCCTGGCCAGACTCTGCAGGAACACGGTGACTTCCGGTTCTTTTCGCGTCATCGACGCGCAGATCGCGGCATCGGTTTCGCGTTTCTGTATCAAAGCTTCAGAACCTCCCACAAGTACAGGATGCGGGCCGATCTCCACAAACGTATCAAATTCATCGGTCAGCAAGGCTGCCAATGCTTTGGTAAACAGAACCGGCTTGCGGGCATTTTGGAACCAATATTCCGCGTTGAGGTGCGTTCCATGTTCAAGACGGCCTGACACTGTGGAATACAGCGGTATTCTTGTCCATTCGCCCTGAACCTGTTCCAACGACTCCAGCATGATGTCTTTGATGGGCTCCATGTGATGGCTGTGATAGGCCACCTGAACTTTGACCGTCCGATTGAAGACGCTCCGCGATTCCAGCACTTTTGCGATTTCTTCGAGTGGTGCTGTGTCGCCGGATAAAGTGAGCATCTCCGGGCCGTTCACGGCACCGACTGAAACTCGGCCGTCGTACTCTTCAATAAGTTTTGTCGCGTCTTCGAAGGACAGACCGACTGCCAGCATGCCACCCTTGCCCGAGGCCAGATTCTGAGCCTGGGAACGATGGTAGATGACCTGCACCGCCTGCTCCAGAGTGATGGCTCCGGCGACGAAGGCGGCGGCGACTTCGCCGATGGAATGGCCGACAACTCCTGCGGGCCGGATACCATACCGCTGGTAGAGCCGGACCAGTGCAATCTGAATGGCCATGATCGCGGGCTGTACGACGATCGTGTCGTTGACTTTGGATTCGGCGGCACTCTTGCGAAGCTCTTCGAGCAGCGACCAGCCAGCGAGATCATGAAACAGCGAGTCGATCTCTTCGATCGTTTTGCGAAAGATGGGTTCCCGCTCCATCAACTGCAGTCCCATCCGGGCCCACTGACCTCCCTGCCCGGAGAAGACGAATGCCAGCTTTGGTTTTTTCCTGCGTGTGATCTTTGTTGACAGGATTGTCGAATCCACCTGGCCATCTGCAAACTTGCGAAGCTGATCCGCCACTTCCGTTCGAGTCTTGCCCACCACGGCCAGCAGGTGCGGGTAGTGGCTGCGACGGGAGAAGGCAGAAAAGGCAATGTCTTCCAGACGAATGGAAGTGCTTTTTAGAAAGTCAGCGTGTCGCAGTGCGATCGTTCGCAGTGTGTCGCGGTTCGGAGAACTCAGCACATACAACGTCGCTCCATTGGCGGTGACTTCATCCGGAGCCACTGGCTTGTCGGTCTCAATGGTTGTCCGGATGGCGGGACCCTGAACAACAACATGGGCGTTGGCTCCACCCGCACCAAAGGAATTGACTCCCACATTGTGTTGACTGTTTTTGGAAATCAGCGGCGTGGGGATCGTGGGCACAGCGAGATTGTTGTAGTCCCAGTTAATCCCAGGATTAGGTTCGTGGAAGTGCAGGTTTGGCGGCGCGATACCATGATGCGCGGTCAACACGCCTTTGATAAATCCCGCGATTCCCGCAGCGCCTTCCAGATGTCCGATATTTGTCTTCACCGACCCCATGAGCAGGGGGGGGCCTTTGGGGCGATTCTGACCCAGCACCGCCCCGATGGCCAGACTTTCGATCGGATCGCCGACGGACGTGCCTGTACCGTGGGCTTCCACGTAATCCACTTTCAGCGGATCGATCCCGGCTTCGACATAGACCGATTCCAGCAAGGCGATTTGCGAGACGACGTTCGGAACGGTGAAACCTTCCGGCAGATAACCGTCCTGATTGCTTCCCGTGCCAAGTACACAGGCGTAAATCGCGTCTCCATCAGCGATGGCCTTGCTCAGCGGCTTCAAGATCACTGTTCCCACGCCTTCGCCACGAACATAACCATTTGCTGATGCGTCGAATGCCTTGCAATACTGGTCAGGGTTTAGGAAGCCACCCTTCGACAGTACAATCGACGACTCAGGCCGCAACATCAGATTCACACCGCCGGCGATGGCTACGTCGGCCTCTCCGTTCCACAGACTGCGGCAGGCCAGATGCACCGCCACCAGCGAGCCGGAACACGCGGTATCGATCGTAACGCTGGGTCCCCTCAAATCGAAGTCGTAAGAAATTCGGTTAGCAATTGCGCAAGAGGAAGTCCCCATGGCGACATACGGGCTGATCTCATCGCGCTGCTCGCTCGCTGACTGCATGCAGAGATAGTCATACATGAACGCCCCGATGAACACGGACGTGCGCGAGCCTTCCAGCTGATCACGCCGCAGGCCGGCATCTTCCATGGCTTCATGCGTGACTTCCAAAAGCAACCGCTGCTGTGGATCAATGCGCTGGGCCTCGGCGGGAAAGTAGCCGAAGAACTCGCCGTCGAACAAATCGACACCTTTGATAAATCCACCCTTCGCGTTGCGAATGCAACCGAATTTTTCAGGATTGGTGTCGTGAAACCGCGAATGGTTCCAGCGGTCTTCCGGCACATCGCAGATCGCGTTTCGCCCCTCCAGCAGGGCTTCCCAAAATGCCGAGGGCGAATTGATATCGCCAGGCAGCCGGCAACCGATGCCGATGACGGCAAGTGGTTCCCGTGCGGCGACGTTCAAATCGGACAATGGCTGCGGCAACTTAAATCCTGATGGCATAGAACACTCCCAGCCGACTTCCGGTAAAACTAGCGGTCGTTCTCGGAATCCTTCGAGCCAATCTTCTTCCCTGAAGTACCGCGAAATCGCGGCACCTTAAAATCAATGCCTGGCCACGGCACTTAGGCGATCGGAAGAAATATATTTACCGTAGGACGGGCACTTCTGCCCGTCGCGAACCGTGACGGGCAAGAGTGCCCGTCCTACAGCTGATAAATCGTTTTCTGCCGCTCGCCTTATTGAAGACTCGATGCTGGCGCAGGTCCGGTTCTGAGATGATTTCCTCAACAAATCAGGTTAATCAACAGAAGTCCAATTAGAAACCATGCAGGGCGTTCCGTTCGATGAGATCAGGAAATTTCGTGTTCCACGCCCCTCAGCTCCCTTGGGAGATGCAGTTTAATTGGAACAACAGAAAGACCGAATGGCAAGGATTCGATCCGTGTCAATGTGCCTGCGATCGCGGATCTGATATTCTGCGATGCGGCACGATGACGCCGCAACTGCGGTCGGTCCCGCTGCTGTCAGCCCTTTACGATTCATGGAGATGGCGTTATGTCAGACGATGCTGGTGAGGTGGTTGCTGTTTATACCACGAACGACGTTTATCAGGCCGAGATCCTGCGCAGTCTGCTGCACGATGCGGGCATTGCATGTGAACTGGATGGCGAGTCACAGGGCGGTTTCACGCATCTCGTCGAAACCAAGCTGTTGGTGCGTGCCTGGGACGCTGACCATGCTCGTCGCGTGATTCAAACCGGGATCAAAGGCAAGTTTGAGCCTCCACAGGATGATGTCAAACCGCAAGAATAAACATTCGGAGATTGGACAGTGGCGAAAAAGTCTGTCTTACCAACCGCATGATCGCACCGTGAACGGGTAAAAGGCAGCGCACCAATGCAATTGCTGACCGCCGATAAGCTGGGAATGCTGCTGGGATTGTCGTTCTTTTTTGGATTGTCGTTCGAGAGCTTTTACTGGAAATCGGCTCGCAGCCGTCCGGGAGGAATTCGCACTTTTCCCCTGATTTCGCTCTGCGGAGCGATTCTGTTTTCGCTTGAGCCACAATTTGCTGCGGCCTTCTGCGTGGGCCTGATTGTCCTTGGCGTCTGGCTGTATCCTTACTACAGCATCGAAGTGTCGCGAGCGGGCGCGACCAACGAGGATGCGGACGGCATCATGGTGCCGCTGTGCAATGTGGTGGCGTATCTGCTGGGACCAGTGGCTTTGATTCAGCCCCCGTGGATGGCGTTTGCTCTGACCGTGGCGGCTGTGCTGCTGCTGCGTGCCCGCGACCGGCTGCACGCGCTGGCGGAAAAAATCCCAGGCCGCGAAATTATCACTCTGGCTCAGTTTTTGGTGCTGACCGGAGTCGTTCTCCCGCTGTTGCCGAATAAACCGCTGACAACGTTGACTCCCATCACACCATTTCAGGTTTGGCTGGGAGTTGTTGTCGTGTCGTCACTCTCGTACGGCAGCTATCTGCTGCAAAACCTGGTTTCTGCGAAGGGAAGTCTCTTTTTCACTTCCGTTCTGGGTGGACTTTATTCATCGACGGCCACGACGGTCGTGCTGGCGCGGCGGCTCAGGGAGAATCCGACAAATCGCCACGAGTATCAATCCGGAATTGTGCTCGCCACTTCGCTCATGTACCTGCGACTGGGTGTTGTCGTCGCCATCTTCAATGTCGCGTTGGCGCGGGAACTGGTGGTCCCTTTGGTCGTCCTCGCCGCGTTTGGAGCTCTCCTCGCATTGCTTTGTCTTTGGGGTGGCGGACGCAGACCGAAGGCTGAACCCATCGAGGCTCCGCAGCCAGGAAACCCGCTTGAACTTTCCGCAGGCCTGATTTTTGCCGTGCTGTTCGTGGTCATATCCGTCGTTTCGTCGTGGGTCGAATTTCATTTCGGTCATGTCGGACTCTACTGGCTGGCCGCTCTCGTGGGCGTGACTGACATCGACCCGTTTGTGCTGAGCGTTGCGCAAGGCGGTGTGATCGGCAGCGACAAGGGAGTGACGGCAATCGCGATCCTGTTCGCCGCATCTTCGAACAATGCGTTGAAAGCGATCTACTCGATCTTCTTTGCTGGCTGGCGTCAAAGTGTTGGTGCCGCTTTTTCTCTTGTCATCCTTGGCTTGCTGGGTTGTGGAATCGCGGCATGGCTGGTGTTCAGCGGAAGGACTTTTCCGTCTTTGTGATTCCAGCCAGCGCATCAATGGACAAGCAATCATGAAATGGTCATTCAGGTTTCTCACGGTCGCCGGCATCGGCATCTACGTCCACTGGACCTTTTTGATCCTCATGGGCTGGATCGTGATGGCCCATGTGTCAGCGGGAGACAACCCGATAGTGATTTTCGAGGGAGTCGGATTTGTGCTGGCTCTGTTCGCATGCGTCGTGCTGCACGAACTGGGGCACGCGCTGACGGCACGCCGATTTGGCGTCAAGACGCGTGATATCACACTGTTGCCGATTGGCGGAGTGGCTCGCCTTGAACGAATCCCCGAGGTTCCCATTCAGGAATTTCTGGTGGCGGTCGCCGGGCCGGCGGTGAACGTCGTGATCGGAATCGTACTGCTGTCCGTTCTCGTGCTGCTTGGAACAATCGGGCAACTCTACGACGTGCATGTGGTCGGCGGCTCGTTCCTGATCAAGCTGCTGTGGGTCAATGTGGCCATGGTGCTGTTCAATATGATACCAGCGTTTCCGATGGATGGCGGACGTGTCCTGCGCGCCGTTCTGGCGACTCGCATGCCTCGTGTCAGAGCGACACAAATCGCGGCGTCTGTGGGCCAATCCATTGCCATCTTCTTCGCGGTCATGGGGCTGATGATGCCTGGCATGTTCATGCTGCTGTTCGTGGCCCTCTTTGTTTATCTGGGTGCTCAGGGTGAAGCGCATGCCGCTGAATTGAGGGAAATCTTCCGTGGGGCTCATGTCAGCGATGCGATGGTTCAAAGGTTCATGACTCTTCGCGAAGACGATCCGCTGGAACTGGCGATACGTGAAATGGCAGCCGGACATCAGAAGGATTTTCCTGTGACCGACGGGCAAAGGATCTCGGGGATTCTGCTGCATAAGGATGTCGTCAAGGCCATGGCGGAAGGCCGAGCCGGCACGCGTGTTGCGGATGTGCTTTGCAACACCTGCCCGACAGTTCAGAGCAGTACGCCACTCGACCAGGCCGTCAACCAAATGCAATCCTCCGGCTGCTCGGCATTGCTGGTTGAAAGCTCCGGAAAACTTGCGGGCATGCTGACCGCTGAGCATCTCGGAGACTGGGTGATGCTCCATGCCGCCGGGCAAAGACACTCGGAAATTCCTGAACGACTGGAGTAAGCATCGAGCGATATATTATTGTCGTGTCAGCTGAAACGCGCCAGCGTCCGGCTCATTGAAAACCGTGAGCTAACGCTCTACGGCTGATTTCAGTCACGTCAATAATTTTCCGCTCGATGCTAAGGCAAGACTTTGCGGTCTGGGCAATTCGTAGTACTACATTATTCATTTTCTCGACAGAATCGCTAAAGGCGATGACCCCCGGTCGTTTTACTCAGTGCAATTCGCCGAAAACGACGATGTTCAATGGTCGTGTGCCGACGCCCCCAAACGCATTGTCGGTGGACGTTGTCGAAGTCGCAGGCCGCGTTTTCAATGCTCAATCATGGAAGAGGAGCGTTTCATGCGAATCCATCGCGTTGTTGTCCTTGTCGCGGGATTGTTGTTGTCCGCGTCATCCGGTTCAGTGGCGATGGCTCAGCACGGGGCTTTCCTTTCCGGAGTGGGGCCAATCAACCGCTCTATGGGCGGCGCATCGACAGCGGCTCCTCTCTCGGCGAACGGTGCGATGTACTGGAACCCCGCTTCGCTGGCGGGCCTTGAAGGATCGCAACTCGATGTCGGAGCCGAATTGCTGGTTCCCCAGACGCAGCTGTCCTCGTCATATGCAGGCGGAGCACTTTCTGGCTCATCGACCAGCAGCCAGGACGTTTTTGCTTTACCTTCGATCTCCCTCAGCTTTCGCCCGGAGCAGTCCAACTTCACCTACGGTCTGGGGGTCTTTGCGAATGCGGGATTTGGAACAAACTACGCCGCCAGCAGTCTGGCCGGCAACCCGGTGCTCAGTCCGCAACCGACTGGATTTGGCTCGATCTACTCCCAGTACCAGGTGCTGCAAATCGTACCAGCGGCCGTCTGGCATGTGGATGACTGCTGGTCGGTTTCGATCGGTCCCACAATCGACATTGGTCGGCTGCAGGTTGATCCCGGCGTCATGATATCTCCCAATGTGACGGGTTACCCGTCGGCAACTCATACAACGGCGGCTTGGGGCCTTGGCTTCCAGGCGAGTGTGTTCTATCAGGAAGACGACTGGAATTTCGGTGCGTCCTACAGGAGTCCGCAGTGGTTTCAGCCGTACCAGATCGACACCACTGATGCGACCGGAGGACCTCGTTCCGCAACCTTCAACCTCGATCTGCCCTCGATCACTTCGCTGGGTGCGGCGTATAAGGGCGTGGACCGCTGGCTGTTCGCGACCGACGTGCGATATTTTGACTATCAGAATGCCGATGGCTTTGGAACTTCTGGTTTCAGCTCAACCGGCGCTCTGAATGGATTGGGTTATCAGGGGATTTTCGCCGTGGCTGCGGGAACTCAATATCAGGCAACGGAAGCCTTGGCGCTGCGGATGGGATACAGCTGGAATCAAAATCCCGTCCCGGATAGTCAAACTGGACCGAACGTTGCGTCACCGCTGGTCATTCAACACATGTTGTCTGCTGGTGCGTCTTACCAACTCACAAAGTCGCTGGTGCTTTCAGCGGCCTGGACGCACGGCTTCAAGAACTCGATCACCGGTCCAGTGGTGCTTCCCGGCGGGTCGGTTCCCGGCACTTCGCTCACCAGCAGCGCCTACGCGGACAGCTTTGTCTTCGGTGCCACAGTACTGTTCTAAGACTGATTGAGAATCTGCTCGACGGTCAGGTCATGCCGCCAGCGCGCCATCCAGTGGCGAATGGTGGCGCTGGGGACGCGGTGGCCGTCACGCGTCGCGTCGGCCAGTTTTCTGGCCCAGGCATCAAACAATTCATCTGCGACATACTGCTTGTACTTCAACAGGACTCGCAACTCCTGCCACCATGGTGAGTCAGGCTCGACAAGTTCCACCCCGTATCCCTGTTCCACGGCGCAGAACGCATATTCGCGAGATTCCGGATTTAGCCCATTGCCGCGATCGACAACGATGGGCGAAATTCCCTCGGCGATCGCGTCCCGCAGCCTGCCAAGATTCCACTCACGCGCCTTCGGCAATAACTCTTCACTGTAATCATAACTGGCTGGATCATCACCGACCTGCGTATAAAAGTACTGGTCGGTTTCGAGCACGATGCCCTGATCACCGGCGAGTCGGCGCGCTCGATGGCTCTTACCGCAACCAGGTAATCCACGCATCAGATAGACTTGTTTTGCATCGTTTGGCATCGTCGCAGCATACCTTCGCACTTACTCGGTGAGCGATCGCACATAGATATTGGCGAATTCAGCGGCTCCGGAGGGGGCAAGTTGGAGTTTGCTGGCTTCTGGAACGGGATGGTCCTTCAATGCGAGTTGTCCGTCGATCGTGACTGCGAGTTTGCCGCCACGCACCGTGCCCTCGATCCGATGCCACTGCCCAGATTTCAGCCCATCTTGAATAACGACTCCACACAGCGAGAGACTCTGAAAGTCTTTGCCGGGTCGAATATCGAAGAGGAATCCGATATCGCTCAGCGCCTCATCTGCGGTGAGGATCGCGTCAGCAGGCGTCGATTCCCCGTCGTAGCTCAGCACCCAATCCTGAACATGCCAGTGCGACTTGCCGCTTGTCGTCGGAGTCCAGCCACTCAGATCGAGTCCCGTATAGATGCTGCGGTAACCGCGATTGGCAATGGCCACTTGATCTGCATCGAGGGGCGTTTCCGGCAGTTCTTTGATCTTCATGTTCCGATAATGAACGACTCCGCCTTCAGATTCGATACAGATGTAGCCTTTGCGAGGACTGGCGTTGGTTCCGCGCGTAACCACTTCACCGTTGACGGCAAGGCTGATGTTTCCGTCGTTGCATTCGATACGATAGTGATTCCATTCGGGAGACGGTTTAGAAAGCTCCTCCGTCGGAAATGCACGGCTGCCGCCACGCCCGTTGATCGGCGTCATTGTGGCACCGTGAATGGGGAAGATGTCGCCGTGAGTCGTATGGTGCTGACTCTGGCCGTAGGCATTTTCAAGGACCTGAACTTCGATGCCCCGATGAAACGGAACACCCTTCGCCGTAATGTCATCGGCCCACACGAAGATCCCTGCATTACCTTTGGGAACCATGTGTCGCCATTCGACTTCCATGACGAAGTTCTGATACATGCGATCCGTGCGAATTTCTCCGACGGGCATTCCCGTGCATATCAACATGCCGTCCTCGAAACTCCACGTTTGCGGCGGCGTGTTCACCAGAACCCAGCCGGTCAGATCTTTGCCATTGCACAGCGACTGGAATCCCGCCTCCTCGGCCGCATGCAGTCTGCCGCACTCAAACCTCAGGACCAAAACGAAAATCGCTGTTAATAGCTGAGCGGTACGGCGCATTGGAAGTGAATCCTGACAGAGTATAAAACTTCAAATCGTGAAGACGACACAACACGCCGACAGCTTATCGTACGGCCGTCCATTTTCAAAACCCCGCCACATTGGGCCGAGCATACGTTTTCGTAAACCGTCTTTCAACTTGCAGCAGGATTGACGCGAACACAGCGGCAGGCAATCATGCCGTTCGATTGTCCCCTCTCCCCCCGCAATCAATTTTCCAACTTCACATAATTTCCACGGGGGGGATTTAGTGAGGGGCAACGCCGTTAAGGATTTTGATCAGTGAAAAGACAGGGAAATCGAAAGTTCGCAATGGGATTCAGTCCCGGCAGGGACGGCGGCTCGTTGCCGTCGGCGATAGCCGACGGATACGGCCAGCGATGATTCCAAAGTCCCGGAGGGACGACAGCGAGCAACGCGGGAGTTGCCGTCGTCCCTCCGGGACTCTGGAATCTATAAGGGAAACTTGTCCGGTGACTGTCGTCACCGGCAAGGAGCTATCGTCCCTGCCGGGACTGAATCGCACTTGTCTGAACGTTATTAATACGTAATCAATTCACCCTCAAAAATCCTTAACGGCGTTGGGTGAGGAGGAATCACGGAAATGAACTACTTCAGACGACGAATTGATGCCGGCCAGTCGCGTTATTCCAGTGGTTCCTTCATTCTGTTGATCATCTGCATGTGCGGGCTCGTGTTCAGCACTGGGCTGACTGCCGCTGAGTTTGATTTTGAACGGGAGGTGGCTCCCATTCTGATCCGCAGGTGTCTGGAGTGTCATCAGACCACAAATGCCTCCGGAGGACTTTCGCTTGATTCCGCCGCCGGGCTGCTCAATGGCGGGGACAGCGGCCCGACTGTCACAGCGAACAACCTTTCGGAAAGTCTGCTGTTACTCCGGGTCAGCCACGGAGAAATGCCCCCGGCACACCACGGTGTTTCTCAGGCGTTGCCCGAGCCCGAAGTGGAGTTGCTGCGGAAATGGATTCTGGCCGGAGCAACATTTCCGGCAGACCGAAAACTGGACATTTATGAACGGACAAACGATGCCCGTGGCGGTCGGGACTGGTGGTCCTTTCAGCCACTGCGTCACGTGACGCCTCCATGGTCCCTGGCAGTACCTGCGGACTCAAATCCCATTGATGCCTTCGTGCAGGCGGCGCTGGCTGAACATGGACTCACGGCCGCTCCGCCCGCGCTGCGGGAGCATCTTGCTCGGCGGCTGTACTGGACCACAACCGGTTTGCCCGCAACCGAAACGCAGCTCGCGACGTTCGTTTCAGATCATTCGACCGATGCGACGGAACGTCTCGTTCTGCAATTGCTGCAGTCACCTCATTTTGGTGAACGTTGGGCTCGACACTGGCTGGATGTGGTCCGATTTGCGGAAACGAGCGGCTACGAACGGGATCAGACAAAACCCTTCGCATGGAAGTACCGCGACTGGGTCGTCAACGCAATCAACAGTGACATGCCGTGGGATCAGTTTATTCGAGAACAGCTTGCCGGCGACGTGATTGAGAACCGCTCCGACGCGTCCGTCATTGCGACTGGTTTCTTGAGGCTGGGCACATGGAATGACGAACCCAATGATCCGGAAGACTACAAGTACGAGCAGCTTGAAGATCTTGTTCATGTGACATCTTCAGCGTTTCTTGCGCTAACAACAAAATGTGCCCGCTGCCATGACCACAAGTTCGATCCGATTCCGCAGACGGACTACTATCACATGGCGGCAGCCTTCTGGACTGGCCCCGTTCATCCTCGCGATCGGACGTTGCTCGGTGGGCCAAGTACTGAGGAATTGGGTATCGCCGATGTGTTGGGCTGGACTGACGTCAATGGAACCACGGAACCTCTGCGCGTGCTGAAGAACGGAGATCGCCATCGTCCCCTGCAGGACATCACGTTTGCTGTTCCGACCTACGCTTCGTTCGTCAAGAACGATTCGTCTCAATCAAACACCGTAAGCGAATCTACAACTTCGTCAGGCCGTCTGCAACTGGCCAACTGGATTGCGAATCCACGAAATCCGCTGACGGCCCGAGTCGTTGTCAATCGCCTGTGGCAACATCACTTTGGCGAAGGACTTGTCCGTTCGTCCAACAATTTTGGCTTCACCGGCGACAAGCCCACGCATCCTGAATTGCTGGACTGGCTGGCGCTCGAGCTGATTCAAAACAACTGGAGTCTCAAGCACATTCATCGGCTTATTCTGACGTCCGCGACGTGGCAGCAGGCGTCAATCCATCCAATGCAAACGGAGTACGCCCAGATCGATGCAGCGAACCGTTTTTTGTGGCATGCCAATCGGCGTCGATTGGAGGCGGAATCAATCCGCGACGCGCTTCTCGCTGGCAGCGGCGAATTGGATCTGCGAATCGGCGGCCCCAGTTTTTACCCGACGATCAGTCCTGACGCCCTTGAAGGACTGTCTCGCAAAGCCGCCGCATGGAATGCATCGCCGGAAAACGAACAGCATCGACGAAGTTTATACATTTTTACCCAGCGCAGTTTGCTGCCGCCGCTCATGACGACGTTTGATCTGTGTGACACCACCACGCCGTGCAGCCAGCGCGACGTCACAATAGTGGCACCCCAGGCGCTGACGCTGCTGAACAACGAATTCGTCCATCGCAGATCCGAGCATCTGGCCTCGCGGATTGCCGCAGACGGAGCAAAGTTGCCTGTGGATCGGGCGACTGCCGCGTGGCGGGCGATCCTGAATCGTCCACCATCGAAGACGGAACTGCAACTGGCCGTGAGTCATCTCGAATACCAGACGGCGCAGTTTCAATTGTCGAATGCGGAGAATTCGGATTCTTCGAAATCGCCGGAGCAGCTGGCGCTGGCTTCTCTTTGTCTCGTACTGTTCAATTCCAGCGAATTCATTTACGTCGATTAACTTTTCCATACGAACCCGAAGCGCCACCGAGGCGAAAAATATCGCGGCGATGCCGACGTAATGCGTTTTCTCGCTCGCGCTTCGGGTTGGTGTTGCGGCAATTCGTCGTGCAGCCCAACGACACAGGATTTACTCTCCCTATGACCTCTCAATTTCCGCAGGAACTTCAGTCAGCTCTCCAGGCCGTTCGGCAGGCAGCAATTGCCTGCCGCTCAGTACAGTCGTCTATCACGACAGAATCGCTGGCAAAGAAAGATAAAAGCCCTGTGACGGTCGCCGACTTCGCGAGTCAGGCGATCATCTGCCGCCAGTTGCAACTCGACTTCCCGAGCGATCCGGTGATCGGTGAAGAAGGCGCTGCGGAACTTCGACTACCTTCCGGTCAGCAATTCCTGGAACAGGTCGTACGGGAGTGCGCGGCCGCAGGTGTTGAGGCCACGTCGCTGCAGGTGTGCGACTGGATCGATCGCGGTGGCGCGTCAACATACAGCCCGCGATTCTGGACGCTGGATCCCATCGACGGCACCAAAGGATTTCTGCGCAAAGAACAATACGCCATTTCACTGGCACTCATTGTGAACGGCCAAATTGAGATCGGCGTTCTGGGATGTCCCAACATGCCATTTGAGGGTCAGCCGGATGAATGCGGCGTGCTGGCATGGGCCGTGCGAGGTCACGGAGCGTGGATGCAGCCGCTTTCGCAACCAGACTTTTCTCCGGAGCGGATTTCCGTCTCGACAGTTTCCAAAACCGCCGATATGCGTTTCTGCGAGTCCGTCGAATCCGGACACAGCTCGCACGACTGGTCCGGCCTGATCGCCACCGAACTGGGAATCTGCCTGGAACCAGTCCGGATGGACAGTCAATGCAAGTATCTGGCCGTCGCGCGCGGTGATGCGGATCTTTATCTGCGACTCCCGACTCGCAGGGGATATCAGGAAAAAATCTGGGACCACGCTGGCGGAATCCTTGTGGTGCAGGAAGCTGGCGGCCGCGTCACCGACATCGACGGCAAGGCCCCGGATTTCACTCGCGGTTCGTCACTTGCTGTGAACGAAGGCATGCTTGTCACCAACTCAAACGCCCACGAAGCAATTGTCGCCGCGATCAGGAAACACTCGCAGCATTCTGACGAAACCGCTCCGCAGCATCCATGAAGTCATGGAATTCGTCCGGCGATTCAAATGCCGTCACCGGTATCACAACCGCAGACAGAGTGGTTAAGTAAATAAATCCGTATCCATCAGTGCGATCGATCCGTGGTACTGCTCAGGCGTAAATTCAAAGGTTATCTGCATCTTTTCCATTCTTCACGTAGTCTCGTGACGGCCTGATTACCTCGGAATCCATCGACCGGAACGCATGTTTTAGGAGCGAAACGTTCGACATTCCATTCCAGACTTCCAGAAATTCTTGCGAACGTGCTAACCTTCGCGGTTGATGGCTTCACATCGAGATTGGGAACGACTGCGGCAGGGAGGATCCAAATGCAGCGGCTTCAGGGAAGAATGGCGTTTATTACCGGGGCGGCTTCAGGGATCGGTCGTAGTCTGGCGATCCAGCTCGCGGAAGCCGGTTGCGACCTCTGTCTTGTGGACGTCAACGCCGGTGGTTTGAAAACGCTCGAGGAAGATCTGGTGTCTTCCGGCGTGCGAGTTCTGCTTTTCCCGTGCGATCTTACGGATCGCAAAGCCGTGTCCGCCACGGTCGATTCCGCGCTGCGGCAAACGGCCGGAATCGATCTGCTCATCAACAACGCGGGCGTCGCATATTACGGGGCGACCGATCAGATGACGCAGGCTCAGTGGGACTGGCTGATGTCGATCAACCTGCTGGCACCCATCCAGATTACGCACGAGTTGTTGCCAACTCTGCTGCAGCGTCCCGACGCGCATATCGTCAACATGTGCAGTATTTCCGGACTTGTCGCGGGCGGCCGATTTTCCGCTTACCACACCAGCAAGTTCGGTCTGATCGGATTCACGGAATCGCTGCGAGCCGAATATGGACGCCGGGGGCTGGGCGTCACTGCAATTTGCCCCGGTCCGGTTCTGACGAATCTCTACGACGCGGCTGCCAGTGGACGAGCCGGTCAAAAAGTGCCGTCGCCTCCCAACTGGATGTGTGCCACACCCGAGCGAGTGGCCACAGTGACGCTGCGGGCGATTCTCAGAGATAAGCGGCAGGTGCTGATCACGCCAACCGCGCACGCGCTGTTCCAGCTCAAACGGTTCGCCCCCTGGTTGCTTGATTTCGTCAACCGATTTAGTCGCAAAGGCCGCAAGAAGCGAAAACTGGCTCAACAGACGGCAAAGCAGGAATCGCGTCGGGCGGCCTGACGAACAACAACCTGTGTACCCCGAATGACTTGAAGTTACGCGGCAGGATCGGCAAGATTGAGCTTCATTCAACTCTTCCGATGGAAACCGCCAGATGCCTGACAAATTTGATCCGTACCGTGAACTTCTGGGAATTGAAACCGAGGACCGTCCGCTCGACCATTACGCGCTGCTCGGACTCTCGCAGTTTGAATCAAACCGTCAGGTAATCGACGACGCGGCCACTGAGCGAATGTCACAGCTGCAGGATATGGCCAACAGCGAATACGTGGATCATTCACAGAAGCTGCTCAACGAAGTATCCGCCGCGCGACGCTGTCTGCTCAACGCGGTGCAGAAAGTCGCCTATGATGAATCCCTGCGAACAAAAGCGCAGCGTAAGCAGGTCGCTGGCAACAAAAAACCGCTCACTCCCAAACAACAACTTATCATTAAGTGCAGCGGCATTGCGTTGTTACTGGTGCTTGCCACGATCGTATTGATGAGAAGGAATTCCGTTTCGGAGCCTTTCAATCTGCTGGTCGAATGGTCGATGGATGAACGCGAAGGAGCAGAGTTGTTCATTGACTCAAAGCCCCATCCATTCCCCGACACCGAGCCGATGAAAATCAACGTGCCCGACGGACGACATTTCATAGAATTTCGGCGGACTGGATTTCGCAGCATCGAACAGCGAATTGAATTCACCCGTTCGCCGAAGCGACTCAAGCTGCGCTGGGCTCGCGAAAAGAACTAAATGTCGGATGAAGGAAAGGGTCGGGAGTCTTTTTCGGAGAGTAACATGGTAAAAAACGCTAACGTTTCCGTCCGAAAAAGACTCCCGACCCTCTGCTCACACCAACATGGGACAGTCGAACTGGCGCTCTGCGGCTGATTTCTGTTACGGCAGCAACACGATATCGCTCCGGTTGCCGAATCCGGCAATCAACGGTGCCATTTTCTGATCAAACTCCAACTTCGACAGCATCAGCACAATCACCAGCGGAATGGAGACCAGCACAATTCGGATCATACCGATCCTTAAAGGCGACAAGCAACGCATAGCTGGCAGCACTGTCACATAGCACAGCAACGGGGCTAAGAAAATCACCAGCGCCTGAGTCGTACTGATATTGCCGAAGAAGCGACCGATCAACAGCAGACTAAACAGCGCGACGACTGCGACGCTGATCAGACCTCGCATGTCGGCGGTTCCGGCCACGATCCACGTCACGACGAACGTCGCAAGGATGGCACCGCCAAGTGGTATCGCGGCGGCTCCGCCATTGATGTAACCCGCCAGCATGATGACAAGGCCGGCCGTATTGAGACTCATCCCCAATGCGATCCCAATCGAAGCCGCAGCAGGCCGGGCAGCCAACCGGTACAGCAACAGCCAGACGCCGATCAGACTCAGCAAAGTGATCACCAAAATCAGCCAGGTTTGCCACGGGATCAGGATCTCCGCGCCGCGCGTCACATACGCTGATCCGTAGAACAAGACACCTCCAATCGCCAAGGCCACGCACCCGCGCAATGTCCACACAATCGGCCGTGGAATCAACTTCCAGCACGCCAGCAGTTCGACGGTCACTGTCACTGGCAGAATCAGCTCCCGAAAACGATCCAACGCATTCACCAGCGGCCACTTCCATGGAACCTGCAGCACCCAGCAGCCCACGAACATGCCGATGGCGGCACTCAACAGGATCACAGCGGCCGACAAGCGGGACTCCGGGACGGAGCCGACTTTGCCGCGCCTGCAAACGGCGAACGCCAGCACGAAGATCGTGCTGGCGCTGGCAGAGGAAAGAAACGCCTTCAGAAACAGCAGAACATCCGGCATGAGCTATTTGCTCGCCCCTTCGCAGTCAATGATCACGATCGCTTCATCGCCAATCGGGCCAATCTGAGTCTTGTCAAAATTGTAGTCACTGCGTTTCAACTTGAGTTCCGTCGAAAACCCGACTCGCTTCGTACCCCGCGATTCGATTTCCTTGCCGCCCATCAGTTGGATGGTGACTTCCTTCGTCGTCCCGTGCATCGTGAAATCGCCCGTCACTTCATAACCGCCTTCAATTGCCTTGACCTTCGTGCTCTTGAATTCGATCGTTGGGAATTGCTTCGAATCGAAATAATCCGGCTGTCGCAGATGCTCATCCCGCGCGGCGTTGGCCGTATCCACACTGTCCGCCTTGATCGTCAGCTGAAACGTCGATTTCTCCGGAGCCTGCCGATCGAGCGAAAACTTTCCCTCGACCTGATTAAAGCGACCATGAATCCAGCTAATATCCAAATGCCGCGCCTTGAAGCTGACGGAGGAATGGACGAGGTCGTAATCATATTCGTCAGCTGCTGAAGCAAGATTGATCGCGCAATTGCCAGCGACAACCAGCGCCAAACACATCGTCGAGACACTAAAAAATCGATTCATCAAATCGTCCTTCCTGGTGGGGCAAACGGGGGAGCATTTTAACTTGTGTGATGGTATTTTTTGCCGACTCGCGAGTAAAGCTATTCGCGGCTCAGTAACTGTTGGTTTTATGAATCCATTGAATTTGTCGATACTGATGCCCGACGGCCACTGCGTCATCCCTGGAAGCTTCTAGTTCACCATCGAAACATCTCGAACAAACGAGTCCTCTGAGAATGTCTCTGCAATGTATCGATCTCGGCAGCGGCGAAGTGTGGTTGCCGGAATGCTCCGTTCCTATTCGTCCGCTCATGCCGATGCAAGAATTTCTTGACTCATTTAGCGCCCTTGGTGCCGTTGAGGGCGGGCATTGCAGTGATGACAAAGTGATCAATTCGACAGGTGGATTTGGCAGAACGATGCGGCTGGGAACGCTCCCGTTTTTCGTGTCATGTATTTTTCGCGGACATCGACAATCTGCAAAGCCCCGGCCTTTGATTTACCTTCAGCTGATCCCTGTTGGGGCAGATTGGAGGCGAGGCTCAGGATTCCTCTGGAAAATCCGGCAGTTCTTCGGAATGCGATCGACATACCCGACTCCTGTCGCGTTTGGTACGCTCGATGCGCAGCGTGCGATCTACGAGAACTGGCTTTACGAAACGCTCGGGCAAGGCAATCCGCGGCAAGCATATCCATGGGGACGAATCAGTCTGGAGGACTGGCGACGTGAATCTTGGTACATCAATATTGAATTCTTCGGTTGAATTCCTTTGCGGTCGCGAAACGATTCTGTGGCACAGCCCCCCGCCACAAACGATGTGAGTCTGCCGCCACACGAAAGAGACCTTGTTCGCCGCGGGCATGTAGAGGCTGCTGCCGAACTTCTGTTCACGCCTGCGGGCCGGATGTCTGACTGCGATTCAGCCACGGCGTTGCCTACCGGGGCTGGATTTCAGCATCTACATTGCCAAAACTCGCCTGGTGCAACTCGTCACAAAACGTTCGCTCGTGCTGAGCAGGCAGTTTCTGGCATCTACTCTGCAGGCTGAGTCAGTGCCGGGTCGTGCTTCGCGTCTTCCTGGTAGTACAGCGTGGACGGGATCAGGATTTCTTCAGGTGGTTTTTCGCCGTCAAAGTACTTCATAATCATTTCGATTGTTGTCTTTCCCATTTTATCGGGAAACTGAATTGGATCGCAGACAATCTGACCGGCAAGGATTGCCTGCTTGCCCTCAATGGCTCCGTCAAAGCCTATGATGCGAACCTGGTCCTGCTTACCAACGGCTTCCAATGCCATGCGGGCTCCGATGGCAGACGGATCGTTGATCGCAAAAACGGCGGACAGATCGGGATGTGATTCGATGGCATCTTTGGCGGCGGAAAATCCGACTTCGCGTTTCCCCTCACCGTTGAGCGTTGTGACAATTCTAATCTTCGCCGTACCCTCCTTTGCGTTATGGGCATCGAGGACTTCAGCAAATCCCTTGACACGCAACTGGCAGGACTCGACATCCGGATAATTCAGCACGGCCACTTCACCCCCCGACTCACCGATGAGTTTTACCATCGCGTCGCCAGCCAGACGTCCTCCCTGGTAGTTATCGGTCGCTATGTGGCATTCCACCCGTCCCTCGGTGCCATCGAATTTAATATCGTTCGTAAACACAGGAATTCCGGCTTCGTTGGCTTTGCGAATGGCTGTGCCAACTGCTTTGGAATCACACGGATTGAGCACAATGGCCGACACGCCCTTCACAATAAAGTCCTCGATCTGCCCCGTCTGCCGATTGACGTCCTGTTCGCCTGACACAACGACGACTTCGTAGCCGTGTTTTTTCGCTTCTTCCTGCATCGTGTCGGCGATGATCTTGAAGAACGGATTCGACAGCGTGAGTGCGGAGAATCCGATTGTGCCTTTCTTCGAGGTTCCGTCGTCCCGCTTTGCCTCAGGCGGGTTGACAACATTCGTCCCAGAGTTTGAGCCGTCGCTACATCCAATGAGAGTTGTGAGAAGAAAGAAGACGGCTGATGCCTGAAACCGAAATGCCATCGAAAAGCTCCGGAGGGAAAATTGGATCTGCGATGCTGGCTGAATTCATCTCACCGAAAGATTGCAATTGTAGTGACGATGAGAATTTCCCGTTATTTCAGCAGCTTTGTCATCGAATGTAAAACCCGCCAAACCACCCAAAGCACCAATCAGTGGCTGAAAAGGCGAGCGGCAGAAAACGATTTACCAGCAGAAGCCCGGCTTCTCCGAGAAGCCGGGCTTCTTTCGGGGTATGACACTATCTGCCTCTTGGCCCTAAAGGAACATAGGATTTGAGTGAATCAGACTTCCTCTTGGCCGATTTGCGGTTCTTGGCTTAACATACGCGGTGTAAAGCAACCAGGAGAACGCTCGCGCGCCAGGGACGTGTTGCGAATGAGTGGACTCATGATTTGAGGCGATGAACGAATGGAATTCAATATCCGCCCCGCCGCAAAATGCTGCGCCAAGACAGGCAAGCCGTTTCGATCCGGCGATATTTGCTGGTCAATTCTGGTCGAAAAAGACGGGCAAATGGTTCGTCAGGACATCAGCAGTGACGTCTGGGAAGGCCCGCCTCTGGATGCGATCGGTCACTGGCGAACGCAAATTGCCGAGTCCGCCGACGCTGTGCGTCCGAAACTGGATGCCGACTCACTCTTCGACTACTTCCTGCAGTTGTCGGATTCTCCCAATATTGTGCAGCAGCAGTATCGTTATGTCCTGGCGTTGTTGTTGCTTAGAAAACGGCGACTGATTCTGGAGGAAGTCGTGGAAATTGACGAACGACCAACCATGCGTTTAGTCGGCAGCGGCGGCGAAGGCCCGTTCGATGTGGCTGAAGAAGAACTCAACGAAGAACAGATTGAACGACTGCAACAACAACTTTCTGACAACGGACGTGCCAACGCGGCTTAGGATCGCTCGATCAATAAGTGTCGTCTTTTGCTCCGCAAAAGTACCGCTACTTTCGCGGAGCGAAAGGCGACTATCGGGCGGTTATTTATCGAGCGATTGATTTAAAGGGGTCAGACCCTTTCATACCGGCTGCCGAAGCCAAATTGCCAGTGTTTTTACCATCGATCACCGTCAGTAGAGGGTCTGACCCCTTTAAATCAACCACATGATTTCAACACGCACCATCCTGATGCTGATCCTGCCGGCGGCATTTGTCGGTTGTGTGACGGGGCACAAGCCTCCGGGCGTGCATCATTTCGATCCGGTGCTGGCGAACACTGTGACTTGTGAAGAACTGGTGAGCCACCTCAATGCTCAGAGCAAAGATCTGCACAGTTGGCGGTGCATGGAAACGTATGTTTACGTGAGTGTGCCGAAACTTCCGGAGTTGCGTCTGAAGGGAACGCTGGCCTGCAGCGCTCCCAGCAGTTTTCGGCTCATGGCGGACAACTTCGTCGCTCAGGCAGATTACGGATCGAATAATGAACTGTGCTGGGCCTACTCGAAACCTGGCGAACCGGTCGTAATGACCTGGCGACACGAAGACTCACACCTGCTGGAATACGTCTCGGAGGGATTTCCACGACTTGATCCGGAATGGCTGATGGTCGTACTTGGCGTTCAGCCGCTGGATGTGAATGACTTCAAGTTGCAGCGACCACCGGCCGGATCTCGCGAGTTGTGGCTGGTATCGATTGAAGATACCGCCAGTGGACATCCGCTCCGACGGGTCATCAAAGTGGATACGGTCACGGGATTCGCGCGGGAACATCTTCTGGTTGATCAAAATGGAGACACCCTGCTTCGCGCGCAGTTGAAAAACCACCAATCATGTGATGGCAACATGATCCCGCACCGCGTGGAAATTAGTTTTCCTACTCAAAAAACAGAATTGACCCTGATTTTGAAAGGCGTCGAAGCGAATTGTTCCCTTGCGGATTCACTCTGGGTTCCACCGGGCGAAGGCCGCATCCGTCAGGTCGATATGGGCGACTGGGTGCGACAAACATACGGTGACGTGCTGCCGCGACCAGTGTCTGACAGAAACGTCGCGACAAAA
The DNA here is from genome assembly GCA_038214195.1 of Planctomycetales bacterium. GTDB lineage: Bacteria > Planctomycetota > Planctomycetia > Planctomycetales > Planctomycetaceae > SXXK01. The sequence goes on along the minus strand of JBBQSE010000005.1, from coordinate 39,286 downwards.
CCCAAAGACAGTCTGCTCGACGGGACACCGCTGCGTGGCGACGAACGGGACGTTGGTTTGTTTGGAGACGATAGCCGTCCTCAGGAACCAATCTTTGATGAACCGGCGTTCGATGAACCAAAGATCCCCCGTGGTCGTTTCTTTGGCGAGGAAGACCTGAGACAGGCAGACGCGATGTTTGACCCGCTCGCCCTGGATAAGACGGACGACGGAATGTCAAATAACCGTCCGCCGATCCAGCGGATCGAATATTTGGAAGTGCCCGACTTCGACGTCGTCGCGCCTCCCAATCCGCCACGCAGCCGGTTTCGCCTGAACCCGTTCCGCTGAGATAATGCAGGCGGACCGTTCGGTGATCGACTTCATTCCGTGCCTCGCATCTGGCCCGGAGGCAACCAACACCGGAAAATATGCGACTCGAGTCTCAGCATGATGAACTCACGAAATATGCGGATAGGAACTTGGGATTTCGTCGATGGGCCGTTCGAGCCGAACACTTCTGAGAAAAACCCGATTGACGGTTTTGATTCGTTTGTTAATCTTATGTGACATCAGCCCGATGGCGCGATTTTTCGTTAAGTAGTCATATCGATTGATTTTACTTCTCAGATTGCCAAATTGGGCCAAACCCACGGACGGGTTTCGAGTGAAATTGAGCACAGATCGTGCGGCAAGACGGTCGCCGACGTCACATCCAGGGATTACGCAGTGGCATCAATTGAATGGAAATCGTTGTCGCAGGTTTCAATGCTGTCGCCGGGTTCGGCAAGCGGAACGTTGATGCAGCTGAGTGGAAAGCTGCTCTCAGATGCACTCAAAGTGCAGAATTTTGAAGCGTTTATCCGCACCGCGCTGGCCGAAGTTGCATCCGAACTTTCTGTGCAATGGATCGGTCTTGTGCAGCGAATTCCGGGCCCCGGGTGGGAGACGATCGCGGAACACGGGCAACAGGCGTCTTCAGTGCGTCCAGTTTCACTTTGGGACGAAGCTCTTGATCGTGATGCAGCCGGCGTCAATAGCACTGAGCAGGGCAAGGTCGTTGCCGCGTTTCCACTGACGGCCAATGCACCGTTCGCCCATCTCATGGTGACATCGGGGCGTCATGCGGATGCTGACCTGGCGGAATCCGGCCTTATGATGGCTCGTTCGCTTTCGATGGCGTTGACGCTTGTCGATCACGAATTGAAATCCCGCAGGCAGGTCGAACGGCTGCGTTCGACGCTCGATATCGCATCAAAACTTTCCATGGCCGAAGATGCCGCGCCGTTACTGGAACTGATCGCGCACGAAGCGACGCGGCTGCTGAACTGTGATCGCAGCAGCATCTTCCTGTGGGATCGCACGCGGAACGAAGTTGAAGCCCGCCCGGCGCTGGGTGTGAAGAACGCATCGTTGCGACTTCCGGCTGGCGAAGGCATCGTCGGCGAGACTCTGCGCACCGGAAAGGCGATCAGCGTCGATGAGGCCTATGATGATCCTCGCTTCAATCAGGAGGTCGATCGCAAGAGTGGCTATCGCACTCGAAATCTGATCTGCGTTCCGCTGCGTGACGCTCAGGAAAAGATCGTCGGCGCGTTTGAAGGCATCAACCAAAACGAGAATCGTCCCTTTACACAAGACGACATCGAGTGTCTTTCACAACTCGGCACCCAGGCGGCCGTCGCGTTGCGGAACCTTCAGGAACGCAACCTCCTGCATCGCAGTCACAGTCAGCTGGCCGAACAGGTGACTTCCAGCGTTTCGATCGTTGGCGAGAGCATGGCGATCACGGCGTTACGCGACACAGTGCGCCGCCTGGCATCGACAGATTTGCCGGTTCTGGTGTTGGGAGAAAGTGGGACGGGCAAGGAAGTCGTCGCGCAGTCACTGCACTATGAAGGCAGTCGAGCAAACTGCCCGTTCGTGGCAGTGAACTGCGCTGCGCTGACGGAATCACTGTTAGAAAGCGAACTTTTCGGCCACGAACGAGGCGCGTTCACGGATGCTCGCGAAATGCGGCAGGGCAAGTTTGAACTGGCTGACGGTGGCACGCTGTTTCTGGATGAAATCGGCGACATGAGTGTCGGCGGTCAGGCCAAGTTGCTGCGCGTGCTCGAACAGAAAGTCATCACGCGCGTTGGCGGCTCGCAGACAATTCCCATCAACGTGCGGATCGTGGCTGCAACAAATTCCAATCTGGCTGAAGCGGTGCGAGCAAAAAAATTCCGTGAAGACCTGTATTACCGCCTGGGAGTCGTCACGCTTGATCTCCCAGCCCTGCGCGAACGGCCGGAAGACATTCTGCTGTTGGCAGAATTTTTCCTTCGCCGATTTGCCGTGCAGGCAAAGCGCCCGCTGTTGCAGTTGTCAGCGGAAGCGCGACGTCGGCTGCAGTCGCATGGATGGCCCGGAAATGTTCGCGAACTGCGAAACCTGATGGAACGCATTGCGTTTCTCTGTCCCACGGACCGCGTTGAACCCGATGACCTGGCGTTCATGCTCAGCCCCGAAGCTGACAACTCGAAACTGCCGGCGCTGGATCTCGGCCTGGATGCCGCGACTCGTGAATTTCAACGCGATTTTATTCGCCGCAGTGTACACCATGTCGGTGACAATATGACCGACGCCGCTAAACTACTCGGCCTTCATCGTTCCAATCTGTACCGCAAAATGAAACAGCTCGAGATGAAGGAAGTTGGCGGGATGGAGTGATTCGTCCTGGTTCCACTTTGTATTCGTGAGCGGCAAGGCGCTAGCCGCCGGTCCTGCAGTCCGATAACTTTACGCCACCGGCGGCTAGCGCCTTGCCGCTCACATTTTTGCAATGCAACGATTGCCCTCTTATTCGTTCGTTGCGGATCAATACTCTTTCGCCTGAGGAATACCAATGCAGACCATTGAAACTGAGATTCTGTTCCGCCCGGACTCCGCCGCGCTGCGATTCCTTCCTGAAGGACCATACTCGTTGACGGGCGGTCGCATGAGCTGGGTCGCGATTCAGCATGGTGCGGATTCGACAGAGGGCTCGATCAACATTTTGAATCTGTCCGATGGCACAAACGCCTCGTTTGCATTGCCGGGACGTCCCGGCTTCGCCTTTCCAACAGATCAGGACGGTGTGTTCGTCACAGGACTTGAACGCAGCGTTGGACTGTTTGATACTCGTTCCGGCACCTGGAGTCCGTTCATCTCGGGTATTGAATCGGATGTCACCAACACAATCATCAACGATGCCGTCGTCTTTGACGGCAACCTGATATTTGGCTGCAAGGAACTTGAATTCAAGACGAAGAAAGCCGGGCTGTATCTGTGGCGGCGACACGATCAGGCACTGATCCGGCTCCGCAGTGACCAGATCTGTTCCAATGGCAAGGCCGTCATCCGAAATACAGACGGATCGCTGACGATGATTGATATCGATTCACCCGGCAAGCAGATTATCCGCTGCCGACTGAACATCGACGCTGGCGCAGTGAGTGACATTCAGGTCGTCGTTGATCTCACGAAGGAAGAAGTTTTCCCCGACGGCATGATCCTGACTCCCGATCATCAAAGTCTGATCGTGTCCATATACGACCCCGGCGATCCGCAGTCGGGGGCGACTCGACAGTACAACATCGCCACCGGTCAACTTGAAACGATCTGGAAATGTCCTGGATCGCCGCGCGTGACATGCCCGCAACTAGTCGAGCACAATGGCAAAGTCCGACTTGTGATGACAACTGCGGTTGAACACATGCCGCCGGAACAACAGGCTCAGCATCCGAATGCTGGCTGCCTGTTCATCGGCGACACAACGTTTTCAAGCATCGGGGATCAGCCCGTGTTTCCAGTGCCAGTCTAGTCTTACTGGTAAATCACGACCAGAAACGCCAGCGATTCAGATCGCGATAGATTGCGGATTTCATGCGGAACGTCCGCGCGATAGCTCGCGGAATCGCCTTTGTTGAGTTCCACCGTTTCCGTGTCAGAGGTCACCAGGACTTTTCCTTTCTGAATCGTCAGAAACTCGCGCGTGCCCTGGAAGTGAGCCGCCGATCGCAGGATCCCTTCCGAATGAAAAGTGACCTCGTAGAATTCAACATCCTTTTCCAGTTGCAGCGGAGACAGCGTGCGGATGGAACATTGGCTGTCTGAACGAAATACGTGGCTGCGATCATCGGCGCGGATAAATTCGATGTTTGACGCGGGGACACTGTGCTCCATCAGTTCGGCGACCGAGACGCCCAATGCGTTCGCGATCTTCACCGTGACGGCCAGAGTTGGATTCGCCTGCTGGCGTTCGATCTGACTCAGCATCGAGCGACTAACGCCGCACGCTTTCGACATCGCATCCAGCGACCAGTGACGCGCTTTCCGCAACTCCAGGATTCTGCGACAAACATGGCGGCTGACGTCTTCCGCCGACTGCTGGACTGGATCAGAATCGGGTACTACGGACTGCTTTTTCACTCGAATTCTCCCGTTCTTATTAGTTGGGCAGCGCCAGTTTTTGCGGAAACCAAGCGTTTTTGCAGCCCGAAGCGTGAGCGAGGGATTGTACGTAACTCGTTCCCTTGCTTACGCTTCGGGCTACTACTTCGGAAAACGTGGCGTTGTTCAATTAGGCGAGCGGCAGAAAACGATTGACCACCAGAAGCCCGGCTTCTCCGAGAAGCCGGGCTTCTTTCCGGGTATGACACCATCTGCCGCTCGCCCTACGACGACATTCTTCGCGGCTTCCCGTCAGAATTGTCGCGCGACGCTTGACCTTCAACCCTTGCTCTGGCCACCATCCCACACGACAGTGGATTTTTCTCTGCTCGTGAATGTTTCGTGTCAGCAGGTTTGGATGGCTATCAAGTTTCGATGTTCGCACTGCCGTCAGTTGTTGGGGATCTCAACCACCAAAGCCGGGATGATCGTTGATTGTCCCGCGTGCGGGCGATCGGTAACCGTTCCCGGCGAAGACGGTCTGGCCACACGGCCCGAGCAAAAAATGCGTCCCAGTGATCATCCGGGGCTGCTTGACGCATTGCAGGAACTCACCACCATCGGACTCCCCGACTCGCAACCGAGTGAGCCGCCCGTATCATCGAAGCCTGTGCCACGTGCGCGAAGACCTCCGGTGATGAAACCGGCCTCGCAGCCATCAGGTTCCAATACGACCACGGATCACGACGTGATGCGGATTATCCCGCTGGCAGGTGCTCAAGCCGCAGCGGCCAGGGCGACTGTGCCGGAAACTACCCTGGTCGAACCAGCCGAACTGTCAACGCTGGAAGACAACGCTCCACTGATTATTCCCGAGATCATTGAACCGGATGCAGCGGAAGAGGACGCTGAGTTTTCGTCGTCCGAACAGCCATCCGATTCGAGCCCTCACTCACAGGCCGCTGTCCAGGCTGACGATGCAGATTCCACGGGCGCGGCGTTTTCGCCGGAACTGTCCTCAGCGCTGCGGGAACTGGCCTCCACCGTTCCCGCAAAATCAGCGTTGGCTCTTCAAAAACCGCAGCGGTCCGAGCCACAGGCAGCCCGAAGGCATTCTCTGATTCCCATGATGCTCATCCTGCCCGCATTTGCGGCGGGGCTGCTGCTGGGTACGTTTTGGCGATCAGATGGCACAGCGGTAACGCCGCAACCAGTGCGTGAGTCGGATCAGAAACAGGCAAACATCTTAATTCCACCTGCGGCCGGTCAAAGGCAACTGAACGGCGTCGTACTCTGGAAGGACGATTCAGGAAATACCAGCCCCGACGCCGGAGCATTGATCCTGCTTCTGACAACGAAAAATCCCACCCGCCTTCGGCTCGATGGACGTCCCCTGCGTGAATCCGCCGATTCCACAGCCCGCAAAGCCATTGAAGCGGCACTGCAAATGCTCGGCGGTTCGGTTCATCAGGCCGATGAGACTGGAGTCTGGTCAGCCAATGTTTCAGCCGAGGCGGAACTCACCATGATTGTGGTGTCGCGACACCGTTCCCGATCCGACAGTCAGCCCGTGCCGCCAAAAATCCTCGATGCGCTCAACCAATGGTTCGAAGCGCCGCTGCACGTCATCGGACGCCTGTCAGTGCAGCAGAAAGTCATCCCCGCGTCCTCAAACAACACGGATCCCGCCGCAACGTCTCTGGATGTCGAGTTCAGTTCGCAGAAGTAGACCGAAGTCCACTACGGGATTTCCAGCTTTGGCAGGTTGTTGACGATCTTCATGGTTTCCAGGGAGACGGTGATGACTCGTTGCAGAAGTTCCAATGGATACGCGGCGTTGTTCATGGTTTCGGTGGCCCAGAGGTTGGCGTCATTGACGATGCCGCTGTCTTTGTCTTTCCTGACGGCCTGGCGTTCCATGACCCATTCGATGGCGGGTTTGCCTTTTGCGTCCCGTCAGCGATTTGCCAGTTCCTTCCACGACAAAAGACAAATAAGAAAAAACTGTCGATCGTCCGAAAGTGGTAGTGCGGTAAATGCCTGAATGTGCTGCCCGACCTGCTGAATGAGTGACAGCACTTCGGATCGCCTGAATCGTTCAGATAAGTCATAGTCTGCCAGATGGCGTTTCTGCTGCAACTCTTTCAACAAAGTGCTGATCTGCTTGATTGGCTCAGGAATCAGATATTTTCCATCCTGATTCTTCGGCAATGATTTCACAACTGTATCCGGCAGTTGCGTGCCACTGAAACTTCCGCAGGCGGATTTCATCGTCGTGTGAACAAAGGCACGAGCAAGTGTATGTCGAAACCCCTGCTGGTTGTGCTGAGTCCCGACAACGGCTCGGCACGCCTGATCGACCAGAAAATGGAATAGGGCGTAGTACGCAGCCGACACGGATCGCCGCAGATTTGCCTGTCTCGGAGCCCCACGTCCGTCCAGTTCTGCCAGTGACTTAGCCTGTTCAATCAAGTCCTGATACATTGACTATGCGTCCTGTTCTTCCGTGGCAAGCTCGCTGGGCTTTGCTATGAAGATGTACGGGAACAGTTCGATACCGTGCTGCTGCAGGCTGCGATGAATTTCGGTCTTCAGCAGTCCCACGTTCTTACCATCGATCCGGTCCAGTTCGGTGTCTTCGTCGATCACGGCGGTGATTCGAAGAGACGCTTCGCCGTCCATGTCCGTATAGTTTTCGGGAATCAGTTCAATCACTTTGGGGCTCTCCGGAAGGTGCAGCGTTCCTAGGTCGAGTGCTTCGCGGATTGCTTCAGTAACAGGCATTGTGGTTCTCCGATGTAATTCGTAAGTCCATCATATTCTACGCGGTTTCTATCGTGCGAGTAAGGTGAAACTCCGGATTCCGCGACTGCTGCAAACTTTGATGAACCGCAGTCAATGTGCAGCGTTGGCAAGTTGTTGACGATGCCACTGTCTTTGTCGGTGGTGACAGCCTGACGCTCCATGACCCAGTCACGGCGCACTTTCCTCAGATTCGGACACGAATCATGCAGCCTCATTGGTAGGTGTTCCGGAAGAGTATAACATCTGCCGAAGCAAGTTCTCTCCCACCTGTCAGCGAATTGGCGTACGACTATGGTTTCAACGCTGTTCCCATTCATACCTAGGCTGACTGAACGCGACGAAGGTCCTTCCAGCGAAGGCGGGCTCGATCCGCTTGGCTTGGCCGCCATCGCTGATCGCCTCGCAACAAAACTTGTCCCGGGTGTCCGCGAGCGGCAGCGGCATCCACGATTTCTGACGGCGATCGCCGTTTCGCTGAAAATCTGTGAGAGTTTCGGGCCGGATGCGTTCTGCGAGAAGGATGGACTCAGCGAGCCATGGCAGATCTTCGAATGGCACTTTGTAGAAGGCATGGGGCGGACCAGTCGTCAGAACACCGACGATTTCACGGATTTCGAAGACACGCGAAAACGTCCGACCACGTCTCAAGCCGAAGGAACTCGCGGCATTCCAGGTTCGCTCAAAGCCTGGCAGGCGTGGAATGAGAATCAGCCACTTTCAGCGAAGCGATACCTGAAATCGCCGTCGGTGTTTGGATTTCACGGCGTGTATCGAGTGCTTGCGCGAGCGCTGGAAATTGAGGACGCAACAAGCGGTCGTGTCGGTCCGGCGGGTGAGGAACTACTGGAAATATGGAAGGACGAACAACAGCTTCATGGATTTGGTACAGCGTCTGCTGGCGAAGGAACGAAGATTTTCCAGCAGTTGCGAAAGGCCATTGAAGAAGGCCTGCGGACAGGCACGACGATCCGAAGCAAAGACTCCGTTGTCTGGAAATTCTTCCGTGAACATCTCGACCTTTACAAGTTGAATGCGACTTCCCGTGAAGCAAAGTTCCTGGTCAGCAAACTGGCGGAACAAACAGACGGACATCGCGGCGATGTGCTGAATTTTCTTATCAGCCGCCAGGGAACAAAGGCATGGAAGCAACACTGGTCGGAGCGCGAATTTCACGATGAACTCAAAAAACAGGCGGGCTCGGAGATGAAATCGCTTTTGGAAACTATCCAGCGTTTCGAAGAATTCTCCAGGCTATGCCAGAACGCCTTTGATGCTTGTCTGCGGGAGATGGGAGCGAAGAACGGCCCAAAGGCGACATCGAAGAGTCTCGGTGAACAGGACGCAGTGAGAAGTGCCTTCAATAAATCATCGGAACTTTTTCAGGAACTGCTCGGTCGCCTTGAACCATTCGGTCAGGCGTTCGTTTTTCAAAATACGTGCGAGCGGTTGGGAACGACCGCAGCCACATCTGCGGAATGGGTGGATTTGCTGCTTAAGCATCATATTGAAACGCAGAAACGCAAACCCCCGCAGGGAAAGAATCCGTGGTTCTTTCAAATGACAGGCGGTCATTGGCAACTTCGGACTCGATACGCGCAGCGTGACTGGTCGGTCGGACGCGATTCGGATTCGTACGTTCACGCCTATCGCACGAATTCGCTCTGGAATTTTGCACTCGATCTGAAGGCGGTGACGGAATGAAGAAAGACAAGACTCGCCCAGGCTACGCCAGGATTCTTGACGCATGGGTTTCACCGGAAAACGAGGATGTCGAATTAACACCCGTTGGCTGCGTGGCCACCAGCTATACGTTTGATGCGGCATTCTTCGAGGAGGAATGCCTCGCCCGCTTTGCTGGCCTGGATTCAGATCCGGTGGAAGATCCGTTGGGCTTCCTGATTGAGCGTGAGGAGAAGCTGCAACAACTCAACTATGCCGGAGTTCTCGTCGATCAACACCACGCGAAAGGACTGCGAAGTCTGCGGTGGGATTTGCTGACAGCTCGCCCAAAATCCGGGATTCAACATGCGAAGGTTTCGCTATTATTGTGGTCCCAACACGCGAGGCTGATCGTCGCGTCGGCGAATCTCACGAAACACGGCTATCGTCAAAACCACGAAGTGTTCGCGGTCCTGGATTATTATCCGGACTCAACGCAACCGATCAGTGTACTGAATGAATTCGTTGGTTTCCTCGAAAAATTACCATCACAAAGTGGAATTGATTCGACAAGTCCGGCAGTTGTTCGCTGGATTGAGTTTCTGCGGGAAACGAGACAGGCAACTCGCAAATGGGGCGTGAAGGATGACAATGTTCCGAAGGAACAGCCTCGCATCTTTCCTTTGATTTGCCGACCGGGTCGGTCGGATCTGTTTAAGACGATCCGCGAGCATCAGCCGGACAAGCAGAGTTTCGGCGTCGCCTGTGTTGTTAGCCCGTTTTTCGATCCGGAAGACACAGACAACAAGCCTACCAATGCTCTTTGCGAGATGATGCACCCTCGCAAACCTGCAACGCTCGAATTCCATGTCGTGACTGAGCCCCTGGCCGACGGCGGCATGAAGCTAATGTGTCCTGAATTGGAAAAAGCAATCCCCGCTGCACGCAGCAAAACGGTTGTTGGCTTCAAACGCTTGATGCTCGATGATGACAGACCTCTCCACGCAAAATCGCTGTAGCTCGAAGACGATCGGAAGACACTATTCCTCATCGGATCGAGCAATTTTACTTCGCGCGGACTTGGACTTGCCGGAGGGAATTCGAACACAGAAGCGAATCTGTGTTTCGAGATTGATCGAAGTCGCTAGCCCGAGTCATATCGTGCTTGCAGCGACGCATGGATTGCCCATGAGAGCCTTCCGAAAGGAGTGGCTCTGAAATTCTCCGTGAACGAGGAACGCACTGAAGATGAACCTGCTGCAGGCGATGTCTTGTTGCACAGTTTTTTTGTGAGGCCATCTTTCGCCGCGACGAAGCTCAAGGCAGAGTGATTGAGCTTCGCTTCAACAACAACGATCCCGGAAAGCCACAACACTGGGAACTGTTCCGCGAAAACCAAACGGACGTTTTCAAATCGAATATTGAATGGACGGATGCAGCAGAGCCTGCAGTTTGGACAACTCCCTGGTCGCCTGAACGCCCACCCTCTGCCTTCCAGGTCCGGTGGGACGGCTGCACTGAACCTGCGTGGTGGCCGGTCAATGTGGAAAGCGGCGAAGTGCTCCCGCTGCCGGAACAGCTTCGAGACCTGCCGCTCGATGTCTTGATTCAAGTGCTGACCTCAGCGAGGCCACTTCATCTGCATCCGGCACTGCGAAATCGGCTTGTGAAGGAAGTGAAAGGCCAGCCGCCGGCAGATGAACTGGATCCCCATCGCAAGGTTGACACCTCAAGTTTCCTGCTGCAGCGAACTCGCCGCGTTTCCGCCGCCCTTACTGCGCTGCGTCATCGCCTGGAGCGCCCGATCGGATCATTGAACGGTTTGCATTGGAATCTGCGAGGCCCGGTTGGGGCTCTTGCGGTGGCGAACGCGATCAGAAACGAGACGACCGGACCTGGAACCGACCAAATCATTGAACGCAGTTTTCTGATTGCGGAATTGTGCCTTGAACTGCACCGCGCGAAGCAGTCGAAACACCCATCAGGTGCCCTTGATCGAGCGCAATTTGATGCGGAAGTCGATCGGCTCATTGGCGAGCTTCGCCGAAAAATCACGGACGACCTTGCACAACTTCCAGCCGGTGCTGACATCGACGCGGCGTATTCATCAGTTTCGCAATACGTCACCACGGTATTTTCCGCGATCGGAGGAAAGTATGGCTTGCTATGAATTCGAAAAGAAGATTCAACTCGGTGGCTGCAGCTCGCCACAAGACAACGCAGCAAAGCGAGTGTCGGAGAAAGATGCGTCGCGCCAGAAGAAGACGGCGGAAGCGATTCTTGAGCAACTGGAAAATCAGCCTGGCCTGATTCTGGCCGACGAAGTCGGAATGGGAAAGACATTCGTCGCGCTTGCGGTTGCTGTTTCGGTCAACCTTGCTGACGCTCGACGACGTCCTGTGGTGGTGATGGTCCCTTCTTCGCTGGCGGCAAAGTGGACCCGGGATTTTTCTTTCTTTGTGGACAAATGTCTTCCCGGAGGCATCAAGGGCAAGTTTCGCTGTCGCACAGCAACAAACGGGACTCAGTTCCTGAAGCTGCTGGATGATCCGTTGGAGCGACGGGCGTCCGTGATCTTTCTGAATCACGGTGCTTTGCATCGAGCGCTGACTGACGGCTGGGTGAAACTCGCAATTATCCAGCACTCGCTGCGATACAAACGCGACAAAGAGAAGATCGTTCGAATCCTCTCGCGATGTTGCGGTGATTTACTGCAGATGAACTGGGTGGAGAAAGGCAACAAACATGCCGATATCTGGGAGGAATTGCTCCAGACTCATCCTGACCAGTGGCTCACACGGCTGCAGGAGCGTCGCATCGATCCTGAAAACGATCGGTCCGGATCAACAGATGACGATCCGGTGCCGAAGGCCGTCATCAAGGCACTTCATGACTTTGACACGACCGCCGTCTACCAGGCATTGAAGAAACTTCCCGAGAGAAGGCGGACCGATGATGGATGGAACGGTCGAGTGTCTGATGTTCGTATAGAACTAAAATCCGCCATGGATGGCATCTGGACACAATGCCTGCACTCCGACGTTAATGCCACGCTTCCATTACTGATCCTGGATGAGGCGCATCACCTCAAAAACGAGGCAACAAGACTGGCAGGTCTATTTCGATCGGAGGACTCAGAGAAAGACGCAGTCGCTGTCTCACAGGGAGCGCTCGCAGGTGTCTTTGAGCGCATGTTGTTTCTGACCGCAACGCCGTTTCGGCTTGGACATCATGAGCTGTGTTCAGTGCTGCGTCGTTTTGGCGGCATTGACTGGCATTCACGGAACGCACCAAGTGGAGGAAGTGAGGGCTTCACCGCGAGTATCAATGAGCTTGAGCAGAAACTCGATGCTGCCAAGCAAGCCACTTCGAGGCTTGAGGCCGCGTGGGGTCAGCTGAAGCCGGACGATCTGCGAATCAACGGCAGCGTCACGGACAACGTGGAACAGTGGTGGCAGCACGTGGCGTCGGCCGATTCACCAGCCGACCATTTGCCGATTGCGCTCGAGATCTTGAAGAAAACCACTGAAGCCGACAAATACATGCGCAACGCGGAAGAACTCCTCAAGCCATTTGTCATCCGCCATCTGAGAGACCGTACATTCAACGGCCACCTGCGGCGGGAGCGGAAACCGGGCGACGCAATATTGACTGACCAAGCCGACAACAAAGATCGGGGCATTCCGGTAACAGGCTCATCGCTCCTTCCATTTCTCCTCGCTGCACGAGCGACGACCTGTCAACCCGACAAACGCCCGCTGTTCGCGGAAGGACTTGCCTCGAGTTGGAGTGCGTTTCGAAAAAATCAGGTGGACGAGGATGAAGACGCCAATGATGAGATGGAGAAACCCGCCGTCGGTGCTGTTGCCTGGTATCTACGACAACTTGACCGATCACTTCCAGTAAACGACGCCGATGGAGGTGGAACCCATCCGAAAGTCGATGCGACAGTGGATCGAGCGATTGCTGCCTGGATGTCTGGAGAAAAGGTTCTGGTTTTCTGCCACTTCATCGCAACGGGTCGGCTCCTGCGACGAGCGATCTCCCAAAAGATGAAACAACGAATTCGCGAGATTGCCGCTTCCCGGGCAGGCTGCGGTCTCGAGGATGCCGAGTCGATGTTGCAAAGATACGGAGATCGACTGAGTGCATCACCAGAGCCTTCCCCGGCCCGTCGGGCATTCGATGATCGCATCACCCGACTCTTGATGGATTTTCCCGCGCTGATGGAGTTGAACAAGGATACTACTTCCGACCATTCTCCAGCCCAAATCTGCCGCCGTTTTGCGCGAACACCATCGTTTTTGGTTCGCTACTTTCCGTTGCAGAGCGAATCTCTAAACGAACATGAAGTCAATCAAGCATTCGAGACAGCCGATTCAATTATATCTGCCGTATCTCTCAGAGACTCAGGACGAAAAACAATATCGAGTCGTCATGGACCGCGAGCGATGGTTCAGTGTTGTGATGGGAGAGAATTTTCGGACTGACGCTCGATCGACTGATCGGCTGGCGGAACGAATTCCTCTGCCGGAATCACTCGCGAAGAAACTGGCATTTCGACTGGAAGTTTGCGATGGTTAGCACTTCGCCAATCGCCACCTCACTTGCCATCAAAATTCGAGTCGGCCCAGCAATACAGACTCCCAATCCGTTGATATTTCGAGAAAACCATGCCACCGCAACCAAAAAAGCCAACATGGAATCAGCTGCAGAAATCGCTGCTGCGGGGTGAATCGGCGGGTTTGATTGGATTGATCAAGGAGCTTTATGACGCTTCGCCGGAGAATCAGCTTTTACTGCAGAGCAAGCTTTTGGGATTTGCGGATATCGAAAGCGTCCTAAAGCCGTATCGCGACAGAATTGTGCGTCAGTTCTACGTGGGTCGCGGAGATCCACGTTTGGATCTCAAGGAAGCTCGAGCGGCAATCAGGGAATTCAAAAAAGCAACGGGCAGCGTTGCAGGCACGATTGAACTGATGTTGACGTACGTCGAATACGGCACTTCGTTTGCCGCAGAGTACGGTGACGTAAAATCATCTTTCTTTTCAAGCCTGACATCCGTCTATATTGAATTGGGGACTCTGCTGTGCCAGAAAGGACCGGAACTTTATCCTCGATTCCGCGATCGAATTCAGAAGCTCGCCGAGCATTCTGGCAGTATCGGATGGGGTTACGGCGACTTCCTGAGCGAACGAGCTTTTGAACTGGACGGGGAATTGTTGGAAGAATCCGATGATAAATGAGTCCAACGTCTGGCAGTGTGCTTGTGAAGTGCTTGTCGAGTGATTCACTTTGACTCGTCGGTAAGTGCATCCAGAATCTCGGGTTCAGCACCTTCGGAAAAATCAATACGGGCGTAAATGTCGGACAGCTTGATTTGACATGAGATTGAGTCAAGGTCGAGGATGTCTTCAAGAGTACGGTAATCTCTCAGAGCCCACTCGCCGTCGGCGTTGATGGCGAATTTTTCGACGAGTACGTGGTCCTGGGAAATGAGTACGCATTCTCGCAGAGACGGAATGCTTCGGTAATGTTCAAACTTTTTGCCGCGATCCCATAACTCGGTCGATGGACTCAACACTTCCACAATGACTTTTGGGTTCACGAATGTATCAACGTGGTTGTCTTCAAATCGCGGCTCGTCGCAGGTTGCGACGACGTCTGGGTAGGTATAAAGGCCAGTGGCGTTGACCTTGACTCGCATGTCGGATTGGTAGACTTCGCACTTGCGATCTTTGAATTGTCGATGCAATTCTGAAGCAACGTTGACCGTTATCAGATTATGCTTCCGGCTGGCCCCGACCATGGCGAACATTTCGCCGCGATAGAACTCGCTGCGAAACTGGGCGACACGTTCGATGGCGAGATATTGTTCTGCGGTGAGACGAGTGTTTGGAACTGTTGACATCGTTGTTCTATCTCTCCAGCGACTGTCGGAATTCTCGAATCAATGCCGTTTCTCCAAGGTCAAAACGTTTATCGAGAAGCAAATTGATTGTGGCTGCTGTCAGGCCGGCAAGGACGCGGCTGGAATCGATGGGTTTGTATTGTCCGTTTTCCAGCACGAACATTTCCAAGAGTTCGCCGTCGTGACGCCAGACTTCAGGAACTCCCATTGCAGCAAAAAGTTTGAGTTTGCGAATAGCGGACGAAGTGATCTCAACTTCAATGACCAAATCCGGAGGCGGATCAATCGTGAGATCGACTTCTTCTTTGGGGCGAATCAATTCTGCGTGTTCAATATAGTAGGATTCGTCGGCTTCGAACGCCTTTTGCAGATCTTTACGTTTGAATGTTGTCGAAGCTACGCTTTGTACCTCGATTCCAAGAACCTCCGTGTACGTTTCGACAAGGCGACCAATGAGGCGGCCGATGTTTTCGTGTTGTCGTCGAGGGCTCATCAGTTCCAGAACTCCTTCGTCAAAGGTCATGCGTGGAACGCTGCCGTGACGTTGCTCGGCCAATTCAACAAACGTCTCCCAGCGGATGTTCTCCATCACGGTACGGGTTTCGGCGGAAATCAGAGTCTGCATGTTGTTGCGCCTTCTTCTGGACAGAATAGTTTCCCGTGGATTCTACCGATTTGCGCAGGGATCAACTATAACAATCGCGAATTCAGTGATGGGTTTGCAAAACGCATTTGCTCCGTCATCATACCCCGTTGTCTCACCCCTTTTTCAACTTAATCCGGTAATCGAACAATGGCAAACGTCGCTTCACTCGCATCCGCCGCTCTGACCGCTGGCAATGGTATTCTTCGACTGGCACCTACCTGGGTTCCTCGGTCTTTCCTGCAACCCGGTCGTCGTCTGAAGCTGCATCCGGATGATTACTACGCTCTGGGGATGCATCGCGGCGGGATTGATGAACGCTGGTTCGGGTCGACCACGGAAGCGGCCAACGACAATCGCAATGCCGACGAAGGTCTGTCTTACGTGGTTCACGACGGCCAGAGATTTCTCTTGCGCGATGTTGTCGCTGAACTGAAGAGCGAAATCATCGGTGACCACATCTGGAATGCGTTCAAAAAGTGGCCCGTGTATTCGAAGTTCTTCGACAACATGGGCCCAATTCCTCATCATATGCACCAGAACGCCGAGCAGGCTGCAAAAGTTGGCCAGGAAGGCAAGCCGGAGAGTTACTACTTCCCGCCGCAGATGAATGCGATTGGAAATAATTTCCCATACACGTTTATGGGGCTGGAACCTGGTACAACGAAGCAGGATGTGATTGACTGTCTTGACCGCTGGAACAAGGGTGAGAACGGTTTGCTGGATCTGTCCAAAGCCTACAGGCTCAAACCAGGCACAGGCTGGCTGATTCCGCCATGTGTGTTGCACGCGCCGGGTTCACTGGTGACCTTTGAGCCACAGTGGGGCAGCGACGTCTTTGCCATGTATCAGAACCTGGTCGAAGGCCGAGCGGTTCCACGAGCGCTGCTGACGAAGGACTTCCCGCCGGAGTTCCACGATGACAATAAGTACATCGTCGATGCGCTCGATTGGGAAAAGAACGTTGATCCAAACTTCATGGCCAGCAACTATCTTGAACCGATCGTCAGTGAAAAAGGGCTGGGCTGGGTCGATAAATGGATCGTTTATGGTAAGGTCGATGGCAAGCAGTTGTTCACTGCCAAAGAGCTGACTCTTGAGCCGGGTGCGAAGTGCAAAGTTAAAGACGGTGGCGCTTACGGTCTGATTACAGTTCAGGGCTACGGTCGTATCGGCAAGCTGACTTTGCAGTCCCCAAGCATGATCCGATTCGGCGCAATGACGGAAGACGAAGTGTTTGTCACTGCGAAAGCTGCTGCGGATGGTATTGAATTTGAAAACACCGGAACCGAACCTTTGGTGACACTCCGATATTTCGGGCCTGATGCTCAGCCGAAAGCACCGAATGCTGGAGACCACAAGACGAAAAAATGACCAGTGACCAGTGACCAATGTCTAATGACGAATGACGAATGACCAATGAGCGGCAGGATAAACGCGATGGCGGAGGACAGTGAATCGGAGTCTCGTCCTGGGAGTAATCCGACATTTGATCTGGAGGAGCGGACTGCGGTTTATGGTGAGTCGGTGACGAAGAAAGAATTTCGATATCGAATCAGCTTATGTCGTCGTGAATCTCGCGAAACCAAACATTGGCTCCGAATGATGGTGGCTGCCATCCAGGACGCCAAAGACGAAGCAGGAATTCTCTGGAAAGAAGCACATGAACTCACAAAGATCTTTGCTGCTATTTACCGCAATTCAAGACCCGGTGACTGACTGCGATTCATTGGTCATTTTTCATTAGTCATTGGACATTCTTATGTCAACCAGCATATCCCGAATGACCGTCGATGAATTTCTGGCCTTGCCAGACGATCCCAACGTGCGCCGCGAGCTCATTCATGGTGAGTTGCGGGAGGAACCAGTGACGACGAGAAATCCACGGCATGCGGGTTGTGTTACGAAACTGGCGACGGCTCTTGAGAACTGGAGAATCGCCTCGAAACTCCCCAATGTTTACATCGGCACGGGTGATGTTCGTTGCCGACTGCCGAATTCCAATCAGACCCTTGTAGGGACTGATGTCGGCGTGTTTATCGGTGACCAAGTGATCCATCAGGCATCCGAGGATTCGGTCCTTACGGTTGCCCCTGTCGTTGCGATCGAAGTCCTTTCATCTTCGGACACACACCAGTCTGTTCGGGAAAAGATCAAGCTCTACCTTACTGCGGGTGTTGCTCAGGTTTGGATTGCTGATCCTGATTTTCATGTGATCTCTGTGTATCGCGGCGATCGACAGCCGCAGTCACGCAACTCCGATGAAGTTCTGACGGGGGATCCGGAACTCCCCGGATTTTCAGTCGGCGTTGCATCGCTGTTCGTTCGATAAGTGATACCTCTTAAACTTTTCCACAACTCATTTTTGACCGTCAAGGAAAATACTCGATGACTCATACAGCTCCCAAACTTCACAACGCCATGTGGCCTGGTCTTGTTGGTAAAGGCGATGGCGAAGGTCAGGAACTGCCGATCAGCCTGGAGAAAATGCTGCAATTGACGGCAGCTGCGAATGTGAATGGTCAGAAGTTTGACGGCATCGACTACTTTCTGTTTCTGCCTCACACAAATCCGGAAGCCAGCGATGCAGAACTGAACAAGATCGCCGACCAGATTGCGAGTTACGGTTTCAGCGTCGGCTCATTGGTGGCACCCGTGTGGCCGGGCACAGTGGGAGATTCGGCGATGGGTGATGAAGTCGCCAAAGGCAAATTCCTCAGCGCGGTGAAGATGGCCTGCCGCATCGCGGGGATTTTTGAAAAGCACGGCGTGCGAAAGTACGGCGTGATTCGAATCGACTCAGCCGAATTTGGCGTTGCTAAATGGCGAGAAGATGCGAAGGCACATACATCAAAGATTGCCGCGACATTTCGAGAAGCCGCAAAGATTGCTGCAGACCATGGCCAGCGACTCGCGGCAGAAGGCGAAATCTGCTGGGCTGGAATGCACAGCTGGAAAGACATGCTCAACCTGCTGGAAGAAGTCGGCATGCCGGAGGCTCTGGGCTTTCAGGCCGACCTGGCTCACACGTATCTGTACCTACTCGGTTACAACGCTCCGGAATGTGCGCTGGTCAAAGAAGGCCACACCGACGAAGAGTTTTACGCCGCGTACAAGACAATGACCGACAAACTGCGTCCGTGGACGATCGATTTCCACGTGGCTCAAAACGATGGTCACGTCCACGGTGCCGGGTCGCATGACAAAACCGGCAAGCACTGTCCGGCGGACGATCCCAATGGCAAACTGGACATCGTCAAATGTTCCGGCTACTGGCTGCAGGGCGCGGCGGAACGCGGCATCAAACACATCTGCTGGGACGGCTGCATGTTCCCGAACGCGATGCTGGAAAATCCGGCGACATGGAACACAATTCTTGATACGATGATCAAGGTTCGCAATGCACACGGGTGGAGTTGAGACGACCATCGTGCGAAACGGTACGCATTGGAATTAAACGCTTAGTTCTAATTTCAGTCAAAGAGTAGATCATGGCAATTGACGTCACAGAACTTCGAAATCTGCCGCCGAACGAGAAGTTAAATCTCATCAATCTCCTTTGGGATGACCTTCGGGAATCCGGAATTCCCAAACTCCCGCCAGAAGAGTTGGAGGAAATCGAACGCAGATATCAAAGGATGATTGATCATCCCGAGGAGACTCTGACAGCCGAACAAATGTGGGCCAGAGTAGATGAACTCCTCAAATGAAACCGCTAACATTCGAACGGGAATTTCCTTACGATTTGAGTGCTGCAGTTCACTGGTATACGGAATATGCGCCAGCACATGCAGATCATTTTCGAGCGAAGATTCGAAACTGTCTTGAATCGATTGAACTACTTCCGGAATCATTTCCATTCGTTGCAAAGGCTCGACGAGGGGCTATGCTTCGTGGTTTTCCGTGAATGATCGTATACAGTGAAGAACGCGAAGTCATTCTCATCGTACGGCTCATTCATACTGCAAGTAACTGGTCCAAATAATTCTGAAAGCTGTCAATGTCCCAACTCAAACCCCTCAACATCGGTCTCATCGGTTACGGCTTTATGGGCCGGACTCATTCGAACGGCTATAAACGCGTCAATGATTTTTTCCCCGAACTCAAACATCGCCCGGTGCTCAAGGCGATCTGCGGTCGCAGTGAAGATCAGTTGAAAAAGTTTGCGGAGCAGTGGCAGTACGAATCCACGGAGACCGACTGGCGCAAATTGATCGAGCGCAAGGACATCGACGCGATTGACATTTGCACGCCGAACAATTCGCACGCAGAGATCGCGATCGCGGCCGCCGAAGCGGGCAAGATGATTCTGTGCGAAAAGCCACTGGCGATGAATCCGGTCGAAGGCCAGAAAATGGTCGATGCGGTCGAGAAGGCGAAGGTTGCCAACACGGTGTGGTACAACTACCGTCGAGTCCCCGCAGTCTCGCTGGCCAAGCAATTAATCGATGAAGGACGACTGGGGCGCATCTTCCATTACCGGGCGAATTTCCTGCAGGACTGGACGATCAATGCCGATCTGCCGCAGGGCGGGGCGGCTCTGTGGCGACTGGATGCTGCCGCCGCGGGATCAGGCGTCACGGGCGACCTGCTGGCACATTGCATCGATACGGCCATCTGGCTGAACGGATCAATCAAGAATGTGACTGCGATGACAGAAACGTTTGTTAAAGAACGCATGCACAACCTCACGGGCAAGGTAGAAAAAGTCGGCATCGACGACGCCTGTGCGTTCCTGTGTCATTTCGCCAATGGCTCGCTCGGACTGTTCGAATCAACGCGATACGCTCGCGGTCACAAAGCGTTGTACACATTTGAAATTAATGGTGAAAAAGCATCGATCAAATGGGATCTGCATGACCTGCATCGCCTGGAATACTTCGACTATGCCGACGACTCGCTGATTCGTGGCTGGCATCAGGTCCACTGTACAGACGGCGACATGCCATATATGGGCAAATGGTGGGTTGGTGGCCTTCAGATCGGCTATGAACACACGTTTGTGCATCAAGTCGCCGATTTCATCGCGGCCCTTGAATCCGGCAAACAGTGCAGCCCAACGTTCCGTGAGGCGCTGGAGACTCAAAAAGTCTGCGAAGCCGTCCTGGACAGCGCGAAATGCGGGCAGTGGAAGGAAATTGCGTAGCCCGATGGCTCGCGAGAAGCTATAATTCGCGAAACAAATCCCAAACGGCGGTTGAAGGAGTCTCCTTCAGCCGCCGTTCTGTTTGTTGTGGATTGTTAGAATTTTGTCTTTTAACGCCGGACACTCCAGAATTTCTGGGCGACAATTTCCCTGGAATACAGATGTCTACGGCGTCTTTTTGCGCAGGTCCTGCGATTAGTTGAAGGTACGACCATGGAACGCCAACCCATTTCCCGCGAAGGTTACGACAAGATCCGTGAAGAAATTCGCGTGATGGAAGACGTCGATATGCCAGCCGTCACCGAACGGATTAAGACGGCACGCGAAGAGGGCGACCTGAAAGAGAATGCAGAATACCATGCCGCGCGTGAGACTCAGGGGTACATGCAGGCCAAGATCAATCAGCTCAAGACGAAGCTGTCAAACTGCTACATCCAGGAACGGAGCAGCGGCCCCAAAGATACGGTCGCGTTTGGAGCGACCGTTAAGGTCAAAGACCTCTCAGACGACATGGAGGAAAGTTACGAACTTGTCGGCCCCGGCGAAGAGGATTACGATGGCGATGTGATGAAAATCCTCACGAGCAGCCCAATTGCATCCGCCATGCTCGGCAAGAAAGTCGGCGACCAGGTCGAAGTCGAGATTCCCCGCGGCACGCTCCGCATGGAAATTCTTGAGATCGAATAAAGGTCAGAGCAGGACTTTTCGGGTCTCAAGAACCAATTGAACGCTGGTCTTCAACCCTTCTCGCGAAATGTCCAGTTTGATCGACTGTCCCGCTTTGAAGGTACTCATCAATTCCGTCAATTCATCGAATGTCGTGATGCGGTGACCTTCGATCGCGGTAATCTGATCACCCAGAAAGAACCGCGCCCCCTGTTTACTGCAGCCCTGCAGACCAACCAGGTCGGCAGGAGTATTCGGGTAAACATAAAGGATCACCAGGCCGCCCGTGAGCAACTCCGAGGGGATGCCGTTGTCCTTTGCGGTTTCGCTGTCAAGAATCGCGACCCCCATCGAAGGCGTCTGATTGTTGATGGCTTCATGCATCACCAGTTCAATCGACTGATGGACATCATTGACCGGCACCGCGAAACCAAGGCCCGCCGACGCGCCGCTCGTGCTGACGATCGCGGTTGTCACGCCGATCAGGCGTCCGTTACTATCGAGCAGTGGGCCTCCCGAATTGCCGGGATTGATGGCCGCATCCGTCTGAATCATGCCCGCAAGGATGTTGCCGTCGGCGGAGCCCACGCTGCGATTGAGTCCTCCGATGACGCCCGTTGACAGTGTGCGTTCGAATCCGAATGGATTTCCGATCGCCAGCACATTTTGCCCCACCTTGAGATCATCTGAAGATCCAATGGTGATCGGTATCAACAGGGAAGGTTGAGCATCGATCTTGAGGACTGCAATGTCATGTTTCGAAACGGCACCGACAAACTCCGCAGTGAAGACCTGCGGGCTGGACGACGTCGGGGTATTCGCCAGTTGTACTTCCAGCTCCGCGCCCTGGATGAGCAGCGCGTCACGGACGACATGCAGATTCGTGATGATGTGCCCCTCTTCGTCCCAGACGAAACCCGTCCCGGAAGAAAACTCCTGTTCCTGGCCGCCGCTAACATTCGCCTGTTGAAGATGCCTGGCTTTTGTTCGAACGTACACGACCGATGGGGAAACCTTCTCAAAAAGCTCAATCCTGGACGCCTCGTCCGAAGCCAAATCGCCCCTTGGTGTCACAGTCCGCTGCGTGTAGTCGTGGCGATTATTCCAGGTGTCGGTGACCGACCTGAACAACAACACGGCGACCAGGACGATCAGCACAATCACCAGCCAGCCGTTGGCTGCTGTGGGACGCTGTCCAGACGCGGAACGGGAATCCTGATCACTGTCGCTCATGAATGTTGTTCCGGGGAGTTTTGTATTCGGATGGAGGTCAGTTGCGGCACATATGGCATCAATCTGCGCCGAACTGTCCAATGTTCAGCTACTGGGATGAATATCTGGCGGCGACTTTCCGGATTCTGCGGCTGTGCGGCGTTGAGTTCTGGAAACTTCGCCTATTATCTGCAATCTGCTGCGATTTGCCATGCCTCAGCGGGATTCAGTGTTCGCTCGCCGAACAAATATCAACGCCCCTACTTTTTGACGTGCCGGACAATGATTGTTGAAGGAATCGTGACAAGTATGGACCCCGATGGCCACCTCAACGTGGCTCCAATGGGGCCAATCGTGGAGGGTGACTTTTCCGGAATCCTTCTCCGCCCCTTTCAGCCATCCACTACATTTACCAACCTTGCGACGACACGTTGCGGCGTATTCCATGTTGTGGATCGGGTAGACATTATTGCTCAGGCGGCAATCGGCAGGCTGGACCAATTGCCTGCCGTCGAGCGTGCGCAGCAGGTCAACGGCTGGGTCTTGAAGGATTGTTGCCGATGGTTTGAGTTTGTCGTCAATTCGGTGGATGCTTCTGAAGCCCGCAGTCAGATGCCGTCCAGAATTGTCTATCACGGAGAGCGGCGACCATTCTTTGGATTCAATCGTGCGCGACATGCCGTACTGGAAGCTGCAATCCTGGCAACTCGACTCCACCTTGTGTCGCGGCGACATGTGCTCGACGTTATGGAATTCCTCGAGCCCGCCGTTGGAAAGACCGGCGGCATTGAAGAAATGGCCGCATTCGAAATGCTGAAAGACTTCATCCTCAGTCATCAGGAGAAGACGACATGACAGGGATTGAGCTCACGACAGGCTCCCGACTGCACTTTGGCCTGATCTGCAGCAGCCCTTCCACCGCCTGGCGATTTGGCGGCATCGGAGTGATGCTGCGACGGCCCGGATGGCAACTGAGTGTTGCCGCAGGCTCGACCCATGAAGATACGATCCGTGCGAATCCGGACGTGGAATTACGAGTACGCGAGTTTCTGCGACAAATTCGATTGTCCATCAACATTGGCTCGCTTGATATTCAGATCGACAAACACGTGCCGTTCCACACGGGACTCGGAGGCGGCACACAACTTGCCCTCGCGCTCACCGCTGCTGCTGAGTTACTGAAGAATCGGCGACTTGGGGACGATCCATACCAGGTTGCCAGAGCGGCTGGACGTGCCGAGCGATCAGCAATTGGTACCACGGGATTTGCCAGAGGCGGATTTCTTGTCGATCACGGAGAAGCAGCATCTGACTCATCCCCCAGACGAGTGGATCGACATCCTTTTCCCGAGGCGTGGCGATTCGTGCTTGTCAGACCACTGGACTCTGAGGGGCTATCCGGCACTCGTGAGCAAACATTTTTTGGCCGGCATCTGAATATGCCTTCAAAACTCGTCGCGGACCTGGAGAGCCAAATACTGGAGAACATTGTCCCTTCCATTCACAGGCTTCAGTTTCCAAAGTTCGCAGAATCACTGGAGCGCTACGGCAACAGTGTCGGCAGCTTTTATGAAGCAGAGCAGGGCGGTGTGTTTTCCCATCCCGCCATGATCCAGCTTGCTGCAATTCTGCGCGCTGAGGGAGTATTCGGAATGGCGCAGTCTTCCTGGGGACCGTGTATCGCCATCCCGGCCGAGTCACACGAGCACGCTGCGAAAATCGTGGAGTGCATTCCCGAATCGATCGCCAATTGTCGCCTACATATCTCGATTGCCGAGGCTATGAATACTGGCGCTTCCATTCGAACACCTCACGATGATTCATGCACACGCCCTTTTCATTAGAAACAATTCTGCCACAGGGGGCGAAACGTTGTCTTGCTGCTTCATAATTCCCGTACAACCCAAGCCCCCTCATCCGGCCTGCGGCCACCTTCTCCCCCGATTTCGGGGGAGAAGGGACTCGCTGCACAGTAATTCAACCGCGCCAAAACCCTTCGATGCCATTTCGCAATGGGTTGTCAAACAGTGACAATTTAACGGCAATTCACACAGTCCAACACTTCCGAGATTTCATCAACTGCGGCATTGATGATTTCCCTTGAGAAGTGCGGTTTGATTTCATGCACACGCTGGATGATCTGGGGTTTCTCCAGGCGGTTTCCTTTATCGCACAGGACAAAGACGATGGTGGAAATCAGTTCCATGCGGCCAGCAGATTCATCACCAAACTCATTGATCACCCCGTCAATGTCATCTTCAAAATCGCTCGCCTGCTGATACAGATCTTCTCGGGACGATTCGAGCGCAGCACCAGCAGAAAACTGGTAGCCATAACCGCCGCCGGAGAACGTGACCAGCTTTGAACTGAGCAGATCGGACGATACGGCTTGTCGTATGTCGGACAAGACAGATTCGTCGTAGGGTCCGTAGTTGTAGAGTTGAAAGCGATAACCCAGAGGAACCCCGCGAACCGTCTGGAGGAGGTATGCAAACTTCATCAGCGTCGTTCGTCCTGGTGGACTTGGACATTGATCCACGATAGATATCAGTACGGCTGTTCTCAACTGGTCTTTATTGATTGTGGTCATGTGGTGGACTCCATTCGATTGATGATGTTCATCGCTGAATCTTTTTCGTCTTCACGGCAATACAACATTTTTCGACCGGTTGGCCGCAGGCCCCTTCACAGCTGAAGAATGTTCTGACAGCGGGCGAATTTCTCGATTCGCATTGTCGCTTTGAATCGGGATATCCTGATCATTCTCCAACTTGTACCAGGATTTTCCAGCGTTGCCGACTGCCCGAGCCATTTCGCCCAGATTGTCGCGGATCGCCTCAAATCGAAGAAGAACATCTGCCGTCGGAATTTCCGGCGTGTGGTAAATCTCACGAAAATAGTTCCGATAGGCCAATCGCTCGCCATGCTCCCCAGCTCTGCCTGCAGCCAGCTCCCCCAAAACCCTCCAGTCGTCCCATTTCAGATATTCCAACAGGCCGTCTCCTTCCAGGGTCGGAAACTGACCGTTTTGGAAGAATTGTCAGCATCGCCTGCTTCAGATGATGGTCGTACGCAACTCGTGTCTTGTGAAAATCAACCTGGGTGAACATGAAGTATCTGGCCAACACCAGTCCTTCAGCCGCGTGAAGTCCACCTTCGGTTACTCCCAGCCGAGGGGCTTGACCTTCACCCGGCTGGACAAACACGAGACAACGAATCAGACGCCGCCAATCGAATCGGCCGTAATCGACTCCGGCATGCAGTGAGTCCCGAAGCAAGTAGTCAATACGATCTGCGTCCAGTTGCCCGGTGATCAGTTCACGCCAAATCAAAGACCGCCCGGCGTCGCTCTTTGACCGACAAGGCAATCCGGCTTTCGAGCCAAATCGCGGTGGGGTGACTCTTCAATAATTCTGCATCAGCCAGCGGGTCAATGGTCTGAGCTATGGTTTGAGCCAGAAGCACTCCAGACGGAATCGCAGCGTCGTCGAATGACTTTGTCAGAACTTCATTTACGATCTGCGATGTCTGAAATTCTTCGCCGAATATGTGCTGTGCCACTTTGGCTATTTGTTTTTTTTGATGTTCGAGGGATTCCTTTCCTGAAACCATTGTGGCTGACGTGCCGATGCAAACCGGCTGATGCTGAGCTCGCGAGCGAATACGGCGAACGAGTAAGCCAACATCGGCTCCCTGACGACCTCGGTAGGTGTGCAGTTCATCAAAGACAAGGAATCGCAGGTTCGAGTAGATCGAGTCACGGATCGGATATTCCCGGTGCCGCGTCAGAGTCAACTCCAGCATCATGTAGTTCGTGAGCAAGATATCCGGCGGATTCTCGCGAAGCGGCTCCCGGTCTTCCTCGCGTAATTGCCCGGTGTAAGAGGCATATCGAATCGGAAATGGCTTGCCGGTTTTTTCAGTATAGGCCTCTGCGTATTTGTCCAGCTCTTCGATCTGAGAGTTGATCAGAGCGTTCATTGGATAAACAAGGACCGCCTGAATTCCGGTCCCGATGGAATTGGTCCGGTAAAGATGGTTGAACACGGTGCCGATGAACGTGAGCGACTTTCCGGATCCAGTTCCGGACGTAACGACGAAAGATTTCCCGCTGGAACCAAGCTTTAATGCTTCCTGCTGATGCTGGTACAGCCGGTACGATTCATTCGCCCGCGAATCCCAGAACACATCTTTGAACTGCGGGGCAAGCCACCCCTCCTGGATTGGCTGCTCAATGTTGCTGACCGTTCGAAACGCCGTATTGAATTGCAGCAACGGTTCAGGCCATAGCCTTCCATCGGTCAACGCCCTTGTCACTTCTGCCCGGATTTCGTCGTCCTGAATGTTGACGAAACTCTCGATGTACGAGCGGTAGTCGCTGATAATCTGCTCGTGCAGGGTGAAGATGTTCATTTGGTTTGTGGCGACAGGTGGCAGGAATTGACAAGGTATTGATTTACTGGGCCGATTGATTCGGTCACCTGCTACGCCCCATTGTTCAGCAGGCGAATTTCTTCCAGCAGCGACGATTTCAGTTTCTCGATCAGTTCCGGATCTTCCACTTTGCGCTGGTGCTCGTCCACGACGTAAAACACGTCCACCACCTGATCGATATTCGTCGCGATGCGTGCCAGATGAACCGTCAAACCGTGATTGAAGATGGTGTGCGCCAGAGTGTAAAGCAGACCCTGCGTGTCGGTGGCAAAAACATCGATCACGGTGAATCGTTCTGAGCAGTCGTTGTCGATTCCGACTTTGGGCTGCTGTCGCACGATGACGGGATTGATCCTGTTGAATCGATAGATTCCGCTGCGGCGGAATACGCTTTCGACCGTCTTTCTTGCGGTGAGTACGTCGCCAATCGCCACTGCCACATCTTCTATTCGCGACTGAGGAACGTCACCGATGAAATCATTGTCGTTCACACGAAAGTAGGCAATGACCACACCGTTGGAGGTCGTACAAACCTGTGCTGCCAGAATGTTCATTCTCAGGCCGGATAGGATCCCCGCGATGCTGTGAAAACTTGCATGTCCGAATCGACCAGGAGCGAACACTCGGTAGCTCACCGTTTCCGTCTCGGGATCGTATTCGCCCTCGATCTTGACTTCTGCCTCATTCAACTGATGAATCATATCCAGATCGCGTGCGATGCGGTCAGGTTGCTCGGTCATCAAATAGAAAGGTGGAAGCGAATCCAGTTGTTCTTCGGCCCACTTGCCCCAAACTTCGGGATCCGTTTTATTGCCCAGCGGCACGATCGAGCTTCGTACGGCAATGCGCACCATCTGCAGTCGCTCGCGTTCCAGATGGTTGTAAGGTCGCCCGCTCAAAATCTGCATGGCTCGATTGTAAAGGTCCGCCAGCAATTCTCCCTTCCAATCCGACCAGACATCCGGTCCGACCGCCCGAATGTCCGCGACGGTCAAGACATAAAGCATCCGGAGCAATTCAGGTGCCCCCACCAGGCGTGCGAAATCCACGAGCATTGTGGGATCGGTGATATCCCGTCGAAAAGCCAGGTCCGGCATAATCAGGTGGTAGCGGACGAGAAACATCAGCATCGTTTTTTTATTGGCTGCCATTTGAAGCCGCACGCCGACATCGTCTGCCAGTTGCTCGCCGACGACGCTGTGATCGCCTTCGAACCCTTTGCCAACATCGTGCATTAAAAGTGCCAGATGCAAAGTGGCTCGATGCCGAACTCCCTGGTAGGCTGAGCCCACCGGAGATTCGTCGTGCGCGAACGTAATCATCCCGTCCATCGCCTTCAGTGTATGTTCATCGACCGTATAGCTGTGATACTGATTGAACTGCATCAGATTTCGAACACGGGCAAACGACGGAATCAACCATTCCAGAATTCCCGTTTCATACATCGCTCTCAATGCGTCCGGCAGCCCGTCAGTGAACCGCAGAATATCGCGGAAACGATCTGTCGCTTCGCGGCTTGGCTCCTCAGGTAACGTGACGGCAATTTGCCCGATTGTCTTGCGAAGTTCGGGCGAAAGGCCAGCTTTGTTTTCAGCCGCGCTCACGAACACATCCAGAATTGTGAGTGGATTTCGCAGCGATTCCCGGCGGGATTCCGGCACCTGCACCATCCCGTCAATGATCAGGAAACCTTCTGCGGATTTCTGCGGCAGAATGGCGTTTCGCAGACGCGAAAGAAAGGAGGATGTGCGCGGGACTTCAGCGACTCGACGTGCCACTGCCGCGACCCGCGACGTGTTGCTGAAATACTCCTGCATGAAGGCCTCAACCGCTCGGAACTGACCTGCGGACTGAATTCCACGCAGTTCAGCAAGCTGCAGCTGAAGTTCCCGCGTCATGACGTCCTGCTTGAGATTTGTCAGCGAATGCAAGTCCGTGCGCAGCGCAGAAAGGTACTCATCCGCTACAAGCAGATCATCCAGTTCCTGTTTGCTGATGTCGCCACTCAGCTGCAACTCCTCCGGATCCGGCTTGTGATAGCGGATAAATGAAACCCAGCGGAGCAGATGCAAATCCCGCAACCCGCCTGGTGACCGTTTTAGATCCGGTTCCAGCTGGTTGACGGAGTTTCCGCGGGTGATCCATTCTTCGCGACGGGACGCAACGATTCGCTGAATCATGCGTTCGGCTCGCTCGGAAAACACACGCGCGCGGATTTGCTGCACCGCCGATTCAGCCAGTCGCTCGTGGCCGCACAGGAACCGGGTTTCGATCAGCGAGGTGGCAAACTGAATGTCCAACGACGCAAAGCGCGTGACATCGGCAATGGTGCGAATACTTGAACCGGGCTGTGCGCCAGCGTCCCAGCAGTCGCGAACAACGGCAGACAGAAACTCCTGGGTGGCTGGCTGCTGTCGGGAGTCCACCAGAAAGAGCAAATCAATATCCGAAAACGGTGCCGGACGACGCCGACCATTGCCGCCAATTGCGAGCACTGCGTACGAGGATGACGAAACGTGCGGGTGTGCCTCCTGCTGTCGAGCGACGATCTCGCGCAGGAACTCGTCCACCTGATCCGAAAGCCAGTGGCAGCAGGCAATGCCGCTTTCACCAGCAAGCCGCCGCTCGCGAACGCTGTTTCGCATGGCCAGTAACGCGGCGCGCCGCTGCTGAATTCGGCTGTTGATCGATTGAAGATTGGACGAACTTTGAGTCACAGAATCAGCCTGTTCTACTCATAGAAATTGAACTCTCAACAGCCCGGCAACTACGACAAACACTTCCGTCCACTGATCCAAACTCCACGCTGAATTGGACAGCGCCAGTTTTGGCGAAGACCGAGCATTTTTGCAACCCGAAGCGTGAGCGATGGAATGTGCCTAACTCGTTCCCTCGCTTACGCTTCGGGCTACTACTTCGGAAAAAGTGGCGATTTCCAATTTATCACGATTCAACCCGCACGATTCTCCGACTTTTCAGTTCAAAACGCGGCAGTTCACCTGGTGCAACGGAGCGGACTTCGATGACAAAACCCAGTCGCTGGCGCAACGCGGCCTGAACTCTGCTCATCAGCTCCGCCGCCGCATTTGCGGCTTCAGTTGTCGGCTCAACGACCACACACAATTCCTGCATCGCTCGAACCGTCTTAAGCTCGATCCGAAACTCCGCCACCTCAGCAATTTCGCGCACGACCGCTTCGATACTGGAAGGAAACACGTTGTTTCCGCGCACGATCACCATGTCGTCAGAACGGCCAAGAATTCCACCGTCGAGCCACAGCAGTTTTCTACCGGACGGATCGTCTTCAGTTGACGCCTTGACAAGGTCTCGTGTGCGGTAACGGATCAGCGGACTGCCATGCCGCCCCAGATTTGTAATCACGAGTTCACCCACCGCGCCAGTCTCGACCGGCTCCAGCGTCTCCGGATCCAGGATTTCAGCGATGCACTCCGTCTCAAGCACATAGAGCCCGCCTGGCCGATCTTCGCTTTCGATTCCCAGGGAACCGATTTCTGTCATTCCCCAGTGATCAATTACTCTGGCTTCCCACGCTTCCTCGATCCGAGCCCTCGTTGCCGGAATTGCACCGCCAGGTTCGCCAGCAACAACGATCATGCGAACCGAGGTTTCCTTGAGATCGATGCCCTCAGCCGCTGCGACTTCCGCCATTCGCATGGCATAAGTGGGAGTGCAGCAGACAACCGTCGCTTCGTTTTCAATCATTGCCTGAAGACGAACCGAGGTTGACATACCTCCACCGGCGATGCAGAAGTTTCCAAAACGACTGGCCCCTTCGAACGCCGCCCAGAAACCAATGAATGGTCCAAATGAAAACGGAAAGAACAATCGATCCCAGGACTGCAGCCCGGCCAGCGTATAAATCTGCCGCCAGCATTCCATGAACCAGTCCCAGCTTTCCTGAGTATCCATCCAGCGAATGGGACGCCCCGTCGTGCCCGACGTCTGATGGAGTCGCCGGTACTTCGTCGAGGGAAACGACAGGTTCGTGCCGTACGGTGGTTGCGCGGTTTGGCTGTCCACGATCTCCTGCTTCGTTGTCAGCGGAAGTCGCGACAAGTCACTGCGACCTTTGATTGATGCCACATCGATACCAGCCGCCTGGAATTTTGTGGTCCAGAATCGATTCCGGGGAATGATCGTCTGCAGCAGTTCAACCAACCGCTGCGACTGAATCGCTTTGATCTGAGAACGATCCTGCCAAACTGATTCGATATCAACTGCCACGTAGATAAATGCCTGAAGAAGGGTGGTTGGAGTTTCTTCGGAGGATATCAGGACTCTGGAACTCACAAAACTGACAATTGAGGCCTCACGAAATTCGCCGCAAAATAGCACGTGTTTTCCGGCATACAGCCTGGAAAACTTCTCGACAGCGTTCTGGAGTTGTGTGACAATACGCCGCAGGATCGTGGAGTTTGATGAAAGGCGAGACCGGATGAGCACAGTACGAATCACAGAACCGATCTCGGTCGCAGATTACCTCGCAGGTGAACTGGTGTCGCCCGTCAAGCATGAATACGTCGCGGGGGCGGTGTTCGCGATGGTCGGGGCGAAGAATTCACACAATCGGATCGCGGTTAATGCGTTGCTTGCGTTAGGAGCTCAACTCAAAGGCAAGTCCGGTCAGCCATATAACTCAGATACGAAAATTCGTGTCAGATCGGCCGACCATGTCCGCTTTTATTACCCGGACGTCTCTGTTGTCTGCGACGAGAACTCATTATCAGACACATTTCAGGATCGCCCGGTCCTGATCGTCGAAGTTCTGTCAGAAAGCACACGTCGATTGGACGCTGGCGAAAAACGCGACGCCTACTTCACCATTCCCACCCTCAATTTTTAACTTCTGCTGGAACAAGACAGCGCGGTTGCCGTCCTGTATGAACGTACTGGCGAACGTTTCGCACGGCACGAGTTCACCGACCTAAACGACGTGATCCCTCTCGCCAGTCTTGAGATCCAGCTTCCGCTGAGCGAGCTTTATGAGGGTGTTGTAAGTGCTTAGCGTCCGCGCGGAAGTTGTCTGGCCGTACATCGGCGGATTCTGCGCCTCTCGCAAATTAGTTCGCGAATTGAGCGAGGCCTGATTGTGTTCTACCACCGGTGAAAATCCCGTCGGCGGAGCGACGGGCGTACCGAACACCCGTCGCTCCGCCGACGGGAAAGCCCAGCGCCGTGAATTTGCCAGAATTCGGGAGCGAGAAGTTGATTTTGGACAGGTACTTACCGCGCACTGCGTCCTCCTCGCAGTAAATCGACTCGAACGACTGGGCACATGACACTGCGGATCGGTGCCTCAGAAGAGCCGTCTTGGCTAAAGCTCCCCCAGTCGATACGACGATCAGTCTCGTGTGTGCCTCAGGTTCGACTCGACAACCTGGTCACCCACTACGAAGGCTTCGGCAATTTTTGCCGGAACAGATCAACACATCGGCACATGTCCCGAGGAAAGACGACGGAATGTCAGGGGCGGGGAAAACGGATCAACTGCGGCTGGGCTTCATGGAAACCATGGAAGTGGACGGGCGCGGCCATATCGGCGGACTTCTGATCACCAACAAGAACGGACGTCCGCTGGAGTTTCAATGCACGACGCCCGTCAAGCCCAATCGCACCCAGGAGATTCTGTTCGGCGAAACACTGCGATCGTGGCTGCTGGGTGAACTCATCGGCAGCACGCTGCTGGATCGAGTGTCCATCAAGCCAGACATGATCATCACGAGTGATCCGAATCTGCTGGAGCTTCGCAATCACACGTCCATTCCAGTCGCGTGCGCTGCGGATGCGAAATCAAAGGTGGCAGAGCAGGGCGGAACACTGCGCATCGGAGGCAGCATACTTCGGTTTCACGCCGGTCACGACACAGATGCCGAATCACTTTCGAAGCAGAAACATCTGATTCCGGAATCCGCTGATCTCGCAGAGCCGCTCGAACGTGTCCGCGAAGCCCTGGCCGAGACTGTCAGAACGGTATTTGCACGATGATCGAGCCAAACGATTTGACGCAGGATGTCCCCTCGACCGTGGATCCCGCACAGCTGTTTGAGGCGAAACGCTCACTCCGTGTCGATGTCGCACAAACAGGATTCAACCCGGCTCTTGGGCGAACGCCAGTGATCGAGACGCAAGCCGTTTCGCTAAATACCATTCTGGACTTCGTGCCATCGTGGACAGCGCGACGAATTCCCGTCAAGTGTATTGGGCTCACGCTCCCGGAAGGCATGGAATTCCTGCCTCCGAAAGAAGACACCACAAAGACATCGGACGGCGTCGAGCTGAAGAGAATCACACCGCCAAAGAAAGTTACAGAAGAAACGGACGACATCGAAAAGCCGCGCAAGGTCACGCGAATCAAACCGCCCACTGATGCCTTGTCGCTGCAGGATCGATTGTTCTATTTGCTCCAGCCGCCCCTCGAATCCTGGCTCGCCGGGCAGGAATTGATCATGCCGTTCGAGCCGTTCGGCTATCAATACGAAGGCATCGCGTGGCTTTTCGCCAGCCACTCCGCACTGCTGGCCGACGAAATGGGACTCGGCAAAACTATGCAGACGATTACCGCCATTCGACTGCTGCTGCGAAGTGGCCAGGCGCGACGGATTGTGCTCATCTGCCCGAAACCGCTGATCCCGAACTGGCAACGCGAGTTCAAGACGTGGGCCGAAGAATTGCCGGTCGTCACGGTCGAAGGCAACGGAGCGCGACGCAAAATGCTCTGGACCATGCCAGGCATCCCGATCCTGATCGCGAACTACGAATCCATGGCCCGCGATATTGCGGAAATCCCTGAAGACGAACAGCCAAAGTTCGATCTGCTCGTGCTCGACGAAGCGCAGCGCATCAAAAATCGTGATTCACGAACGGCGGAATCAGCGCGTTCGATCAAACGTCGACGCAGCTGGGCGCTCACGGGAACGCCCATCGAGAACCGTCCGGAAGAACTAGCCGCGCTGTTCGAATTCATGGAAGTGATCCCGAAAGCGGCAAATCCCGACCTTCGCCAACTCTCGAAGCTCGCCAAAAAATACATTCTTCGCCGCACCAAAGATCTCGTGATGAAAGACATGCCGCCGCGGATTGATCGCGACGCGGAACTTGAACTGACAGACGCCCAGGAACTGGCCTATCGCACGGCCGAAAAAGAAGGCATCGTTCAACTCAACAGCATGGGCGATTCGATCACCGTTCAGCATGTTTTTGAACTTGTGCTGCGACTCAAGCAGATCACAAATTTTGACCCGCTCACGGGAGAGAGCGCGAAGTTCGAGCGGCTCTTTGCAGACATGGAGGAAATCTCCGCGAGCGGTGGCAAGGCGATTCTCTTCAGTCAGTGGACGAAAACGATCGACTGGATGGCTCCGAAGCTCAGGGAATTCAATCCACTGATTTATCACGGCGGCGTCCCGACAAAGCAGCGCGAACCAATTCTCGCAAAGTTTAAGGAAGACCCCAACGCCCACATCCTGCTGATGAGTTACGGCACGGGAGCAGTGGGACTGAACCTGCAGTTCGCCGGTTATGTGTTCCTGTTCGATCGCTGGTGGAATCCAGCGATTGAAGACCAGGCCATCAATCGCGCGCACCGGATCGGAGTGAAAAATCCCGTGATCGTGACGCGGTTCATTTCGAAGAACACAATCGAAGAGCGCATCGATCGCGTCCTGCGCGAGAAGCGTGAACTATTTGCCGCCATCCTGGGTGACGGTGACAACAGCAACGTCTCGCTTAGCCTGAACGCGACCGAGATTTTCGGCCTGTTCGATCTCAGGGCGCGCCACAAAGGCGGTTCCAAATCGATCGGACCAAAGCCTGTCGAGCCTCAAACTGACGCCGCGTGACTCGTCGTCAAGCATTTAGGACGGGTGCAAAAACAATTTCCGTACGATGGACTTCCAGTCCGTCGAAAACCCGCGACGGACTGGAAGTCCATCGTACAAATCGGGATGTTGTTTTTGTATGCGTCCTTAGGCGAGCGGCAGATGATGTCAGACCCGGAAAGAAGCCCGGCTTCTCGAAGAAGCCGGGCTTCTGGCGGTAAATCGTTTCTTGCCGCTCACTTATTGATCGAGCGATCCTAAGCCCTCACGGTTCACACCGTCTGGAGTCCGAACGAGTGGCGTGAGATAAGCCAGCGTCAGGAGCAGAAACGATGCGACCCACAGCCACCAGCCGATGTACCGTTCCACAGTTTCCCAGCCGCTGAATGCAATGAGTGTAGAAAGCCCAACGACTGTTGACGCAAATCGCAATAGGCCGAAGTTTGGTCGAAAGAAGATCATCGCGGTGCATGTTATGAATGTGATGTTCATTGCAGTGTACAGCAACAGAACTGGTTGCCGCAGAATTCCACCCATCGCGGCTAACATCAACAACTGCAGTCCATAGCCAACAACATAGTGTGGGACATTTGACTGCGAGGGAAACCAGTCCTCAATCTTGGCCGCTGGCAGCGACAGCGACACTGCAAACGCAAGGAAAGCCAGATAGGTCAGGATTCGAGATGTGGTCCAGTGAACTCTTTGCGGTTGCGTTTGCCAGATTCTGCGAGAACACTGATGACCAGCTCTTGGCAGATACGGGTTGACCGCTCTTGTGATTGCCAGGCAGACTCTTGTAAGTTCCAGCCAGATCACAGTGAACAGTCGAAACGCATGCTGGCTGATCACGGTTAGCAATCGGAGCGCAGGCTGCCTGATGGCGTCCGGCACCACATGGTCATCGGTCACAGGAATGGACGGTTGCCCCGGAGACCAGTCTGAGACATTCATCCCCGGCGGCGGCACCTTCAATTGGGCCGTGCAGTATCGGCAATTTGTCCAGGTCCCAACGCTGTTCAGACTGACGTTCAGCCCAGACTTGCACGCCGGACATACGATTTGAAGATGCATCTCGCTGGCTCCTGTACGGCTCTGCAGTCTGGCATGTTAGTGTCTGCCGGTCGATGCCGATTCTCGATAGTCACTGATTCAGCGTCGCCCCAACGATCGCACTTTGCCAACGATTAGCTGCTGCAGTGCCTTCTTCCTGCGCAACTACGCTCAAAAGTTCGTCTCTGCTGCCGGTCAGAGAATTCCCCTGCGACGCGTCGCCTAAGATGCGCCGTTTCCGCTCATATTGGCAAGACACCAGCCAGACCGGAGACGCTGGAGCCTGCGACTTCGATCCGCCCGCATTTGCAATCTGTGGCTGGCGGCTGATTTCAATAAGAAGGTGCTGGGTACCATGGATGGCACACGAATTGCCTGTGGTTGGTCTGGACGGCCGCAAATACGAGCCTGAACTGTCAAGCGTTGAGGATAATATGGAGAGTCATATAATCGCAACCCGGCCTGCGGAAGTGCTCAGTACCCATCAGAAAGCCCTTAACGTCAATCTGGATCCACGGCGTTACGGTACCTTTGCCGAGATCGGTGCCGGGCAGGAAGTTGTCCGTTGGTTCTTTCGGGTTGGCGGCGGAGCTGGCACGATCGCCAAGAGCATGTCCGCCTACGACATGAAGGTAAGCGACGCCATTTACGGCCGCGCGGCACGGTATGTCTGTCGCGAACGACTTCAGGCGATGCTGGATCAGGAACATCAGCTGAATCTCGACCGGCTGCACGATGTTCGCGGCGACACGACCACTTTTTTCACGTTTGCCGATACGGTTGCCGCCCGAGGCTATAAAGGCGGAACAGAATGCCACGGCTGGATGGGAGTTAAGTTTCAGGCCCATCCGCGGGACGAAGACAGTCAGATCATTCTGCACGTCCGCATGCGGGACGGAGAAGCGGCGCTCCAGCAGGAAGCATTGGGTATTGTTGGCGTTAATCTGGTCTACGCGGCGTTTTCCTTCAATCATGAACCGGAACTGCTGGTTGATTCACTGCTGGACGGTCTTTCGACGTCCCGAATCGAAATCGACATGATTGAATTCGCTGGGATTGCGTTTCGTCGCGTTGACAACCGTCTGATGAGTCTCAAACTCGTGGAACTCGGGCTGACCGGTGCCGCAATGTTCGCCGCGAATGGCGATGTCCTGCAGCCCTCGGAGTTTCTCTATCGCAAACCCATTCTGGTGGAACGCGGCAGCTTTCGTCCCGTCTGTAATGTCAACCTGGACATGTTGCAATGTGCTCATCAGAAGTTTTCAGAGTTGCCTGAAGTGCGGGGGAAGGAGGTCTCGCAGATCATGGAAATCACGATGCGCAACCTGAAAGCGGAGGGCGAAATTGATAAACGTGACTTCCTGGCGCGGGCAGACGCAATGGCCGCCTGCGGAATGAACGTGCTAATTTCGGACTACTTCGAATACTATCGACTGGCCGCGTATCTGGCCCAGTACACAAAGGAACGCATTGCCATCACGATGGGGGCCGCAAGCCTGCGGGATTTGTTCGACGAAAAATACTACAAATCACTGGATGGCGGCATTCTCGAATCCTTCGGACGTCTGTTCAAAAATGGTTTGAAGATTTACTGTTATCCTCTGCTCGATCAGACAACCGGCGAACTGACGACCTGCGACAATCTGGAAATCAAACCTGAACTGCAGAATCTGTACGGCTATCTGCATGATCGTGGAGGCATAAACAACCTTGAGAACTACAACCCAGAGTGCCTCCGGATTTTTTCGCGCGACGTCCTGCGCAAAATCAGCGAATGCGATCCGGAATGGGAACAGATGGTGCCGCCGTCGGTCGCCAGCGTGATCAAGGAACGAAAATACTTTGACTATAGATGTGACATCATTCCTTGCGTGATTCACTCCTGAGATCCAGGAACGCAAAGGTCGCCAGGAAATCACCTACCGCGGCGCTCGTACATGAACAGATTGCGGCTTCGCGGTCAGAGCGAAGACCCAGATCAGCGATGGATTGCCGGATTCAAAATCGTTGTCCGTCGAAACCAGCAGCGTCTTTCGCCCGTCACTGAGATCAGGGCCGAAGGTGAGTCCTTCAATCTTTTCCGGCATTCCGGAACCTGCAAGTTCAAATCGCGGGTCGAGGAAATCACAGAAATCGCGGCGATCAACCGGCGTGATTGTGTCCGGCAATTCATCGACGGGAAGATGCTCGGTGCCGGAAATATCCGTGGCACGTGTGAGATCAATGCGAACGAGTCGACGATAGCGGGCTCCTGCACCGGCATTGCTGTCTCGCTCCAGCACGAGAAACTGATTCGGCCCCCATGCCAGGATTTCGCTGTTTCCGTTTCCTGCGTCTTCCATTTGATACACGTATTCGCGAATCATCCCGGTGGATAATTCGATCAGGAGCAAACGGCAGTTCCTACCCGTGACTTTTCCATCATCTTCACGTTTTCCATCCTGAATCAGCGGCCCCTGAATCAGTCCTGCCAAATATTTACCATCCTGCGACAGCGCAAGGCATTCGAGGCCGCGGTTCGAAACCCGTCCAGTCAGATTACCGGACGTTTCAACGAGTTTGTCCGCGTTTGGCGAGCGAACCAGAAAGTGCGAAGGGATTGTGAATCGGCGAAGTTCGTTTCCGGCCGCCGAAAACTCGATGATCTCCGGGCCGTATTCGTCCGAGACAAACATGGTGCCCGTTTCACTAAATCGCAGACCTTCAGGGTCAAGTCGATGGCTGAATTCTTCCATCGGTCGCAGCGCCGAAGATGATCCGACAAACGATCGTCCCGTCGCGTCTTTCAGCAGAATCGTCGCGACATTCCGTGACGTAATCACCTGGGTCTCTTGCGGCTCGATGGCAATCTCGAACAACTGAACTCGACAGGGATAGCTGACCGCGCCGTCATCAGGCCCGCGATCCGACAACGCCGCGAAGCGATTCGTTTTCGCAGAGTAGTCAAGAGCCGAGAAACCACCCAGCCGGTTTCGTGGCTCTCCATTTTCAAGCAGGGTGGCATCTGACGACAAATCTAATGCATCGCCTGGGATGCTGAGCGAACCAATGATGTCGATCTTTGGCAAGTCTTCAGTGAATGCGACATCGGTCGCGAAAGTGGCCATAAATAGTATCGAACACGAAGCACGAAATGAACGCATTTTCATCGCCGGATTTTCCTTCGGATTTGAAGAGTCAATCAGCACTCGTTAAGAATACAAACAAGTGAAAACGGACAAAGCCCGGCAGTTCCAGAATGCCGGGCTTCGTGAGTCAGTGCGCAAAGTTCTGCGTTGATCCTCAGCGAAGAGCGATCAGAATTCGCCAGGAACTTCACCGCCGCTGAGTGTAATCAATCCCGCCAATGTGGCACCGGACATGTTTTCACTCAAAAATCGTACGGAACCATCCGCCAGCAGTGTTTGCACACCGCCAATGTGAAACGAATAGAGTTCGCTGTCATTTGTGCAGTTCATGGAACAGGTGCCGACGATCGTCGGTGTGCCGCTGCCGCTGGTATTGTTTTGTACTCCGGCAGAATTTGAACC